>CAZMDO010000155.1:0-6095 GCA_964564445.1 uncultured Ruaniaceae bacterium
CGGCGCTGACCCCGGTCACCGCGATCGTGCTCGGCCTGGTCGCCGGGGTGGCGTGTGCGCTGGCGGTCGGGCTGAAGCACCGGCTCGGCTATGACGACTCGCTCGACGTGGTCGGGGTGCACCTGGTCGGTGGCCTGGTCGGCACCCTGCTGATCGGTCTGCTCGCCAGCGACGGCGGACTGTTCTTCGGCGGGGGCGGGAACCTGCTGCTGGTGCAGGCCATCATCGCCGCCGTGGCGGTTGTCGTCTCCGGGGCGGTCACCCTGGTGCTCGGTCTGGCCCTGAAGGCCACCATGGGCTGGCGGGTCACCGATGAGGACGAGGTCGGCGGTATCGACCTGGCAGAGCACGCTGAAGGCGCCTACGAGGGGATCAACTCATGAAGCTCATCACCGCAGTGATCCAGCCGCACAAGCTGGAGGAGGTCAAGTCCGCGCTGCAGTCCGCCGGGGTCCGGGGACTGACGGTCAGCGAGGCGAGCGGCTACGGCCGGCAGAAGGGCCACACCGAGGTCTACCGCGGCGCGGAGTACACCGTGGACCTGCTGCCCAAGGTTCGGGTGGAGGTGCTGGTGGCCGACGACGAGGCCCAGGCGCTGGCCGAGCTGGTGGTCCGCACCGCCCGCACCGGGAAGATCGGCGACGGCAAGGTGTGGCTCTCCCCGGTGGAGGACGTGATCCGGGTGCGCACCGGTGCGAACGGGCCGGACGCGCTGTAGTCCGGTGCTGACCACCGAGACCGGCGGGCAGACCACGGCCACCGGCGGGCAGACCACGCTGCTGCGTGGCCTGCCCGCCGCCCGGCTGTCCCTCCTCGGCGCCGGGCCCGGCTACCGGCGCACCCTCGCCGACTTCACCGACGCCGCCCTGACCGAGCTGTGGCAGCAGGCCACCACCCGCACCGGCACCCACCGCGGGGTGGCGCTCGGTGCCGTCGGCTCGCACGGGCGCAGGGACGCCGGACCGGTCAGCGACCTGGACCTGCTGCTGGTGCACGACCCGGCCGTGGTCGCACCGGAGCAGGTCGGTGCCCTCGCCACCGCGCTCTGGTACCCGGTCTGGGACGCCGGCCTCGACCTGGACCACTCGGTGCGCAGCCTCGCCGAGTGCCGCCGGGTGGCCTCGGCCGACCTGGTGGCGGCGGTCGGTCTGCTCGACCTGCGGCCCGTGGCCGGGTCGCCCGACCTGATCGCCCGTGCGCGGGCCGCGGTGCTCGCCGACTGGCGGTCCGCCGCCCGGCGCCGGTTGCCCGACCTGCTTGCCTCCGTCCGGGTGCGCGCCGAGACCCACGGCGAGCTGGCCACCCGGCTCGAACCGGACCTGAAGGAGGCCCGCGGCGGGCTGCGGGACGCGCTGGTCTGCTCCGCGCTGACCGCCAGCTGGCTCGCCGACCGGCCGCACGGTCACCTGGACGAGGCCTACCGGTACCTGCTCGACGTGCGGGACGCGCTCGCGGCGACCGCCGGTCGCCGCACCACCCGGTTGCTGCGCGCGCACGCCGGAGAGGTCGCCGCCCGGATGGGTCTGCCGGACGCGGACGCGCTGCTGGCCGAGGTCGCCGCATCCGGCCGGGTGGTGACCACCGCGCTGGAGACGACCATCCGCCGTGCCCACCGGGCGCTTCGTCGGCCCAGCCCATCGCTGCAGCCCACGCTGGTGCGCGGCCGGTGGCGGCCGGCCCGGCTGCCCCGGCTCGGCACCGGCCTCGCCGAGCACGACGGGGAGGTGGTCCTCGCCGCCGGTGTCGACGTCACCACCGACCCGGAGCTGGCGCTGCGGGCAGCCGCCGCGGCCGCCCGCACCGGCCTGGTGCTCTCCCCGGTGACGCTCACCACGCTCGGCCGTGCCCCGGTGCCCGATGCCCCGTGGCCCGCCACGGCCCGCGAGCACCTGCTCACCGTGCTGCGCTGCGGACCGGCCCTGCCGCCGCTGTGGCGCTCGTTCGACCAGGCCGGGATCGTCACCGGCTGGCTCCCGGAGTGGGCGGCCGTCCGGGGCCGTGCCCAGCACCATCCGGTGCACCTGTACACGGTGGACCACCACCTGGTGCAGACCGTGGCGAACCTGCACGCGGTCCCGGCCCACCTGCCCGGGCGGGACCTGCTGCTGTGGGCAGCACTGCTGCACGATATCGGCAAGGTGAGAGGCGCCGTCGACCACTCCCTGACCGGGGCGAGGACCGCCGAGCAGGTGCTGCGCCGGTTCGGCCTGAGCCCACCGGAGCGGGCCGACGTGCGCACCCTGGTGCGGCACCACCTGCTGCTGGCCACCACCGCCACCCGGCGGGACGCGCGCGATGAGGCCGCTGCCGAGGCGGTCGCGGCCACCCTCGGCTACCGGGCCGACCTGGTCACGGCACTGGGCCACCTCACCGAGGCGGACGCCCGCGCCGCCGGACCGAGGGCGTGGACCCCGTGGCGGGCCAGCCTGGTGCACACCCTGACGCGAAGCACCCTGGCCCGGTGCAGATATCCTGGGCGGAGCACCTGACCCACGTCCCGAGGAATCTCCTAGTGTTCGCCAGCCTCTCCGATCGACTCTCAGCCACCTTCAAGTCCCTGCGGGGCAAGGGTCGGCTGTCCGAGTCCGACATCGAGACCACGGTCTCCCAGATCCGGCGTGCCCTGCTGGATGCGGACGTGGCCGTGCCCGCCGTGCGCGCGTTCACCGCGGCGGTGCGCGAGCGTGCCTCCTCGGCGGAGGTGTCCCAGGCGCTGAACCCCGCCCAGCAGATCGTCAAGATCGTGCACGAGCAGCTGATCGAGATCCTCGGCGGCGACTCCCGGGCGCTCACCTTCGCCAAGCACCCGCCCACGGTGATCCTGCTCGCCGGTCTGCAGGGTGCCGGGAAGACCACCCTGGCCGGTAAGCTCGGCGCCTGGCTGAAGGAGCAGGGGCACACCCCGCTGCTGGTGGCCGCTGACCTGCAGCGTCCGAACGCGGTCACCCAGCTGCAGGTGGTCGGTGAGCGGGCCGGGGTACCGGTCTGGGCGCCCGAGCCGGGCAACGGGGTGGGTGACCCGGTGGCCACCGCCCGCAGCGGTGTGGCCCGCGCCCGCGAGCAGCTGCACGACGTGGTGGTGGTGGACACCGCCGGCCGCCTCGGTGTGGACGCCGAGATGATGCAGCAGGCGATCGACATCCGGGAGGCGGTCAGCCCGGACGAGATCCTGTTCGTGGTGGACGCGATGATCGGTCAGGACGCGGTCACCACGGCGCGGGCGTTCGCCGACGGCGTCGGCTTCACCGGGGTGGTGCTCTCCAAGCTCGACGGCGACGCTCGCGGTGGTGCGGCCCTCTCCATCCGTACGGTCACCGGGGCGCCGGTGCTGTTCGCCTCCACCGGGGAGAAGCTCGGCGACTTCGAGCGGTTCCACCCGGACCGGATGGCCTCCCGCATCCTCGACATGGGCGACATGCTCACCCTGATCGAGCAGGCGGAGAAGGCCTTCGATTCCGGCCAGGCCGCCGACATCGCCAACAAGATCGCCGGTGACGGCGACTTCACCCTGCAGGACTTCCTGCAGCAGATGCAGCAGATGAAGAAGCTCGGGCCGATGAAGAAGATGCTCGAGATGCTGCCCGGGATGGGGCAGATGCGCGAGCAGCTGGAGAACTTCGACGAGTCCGAGGTCACCCGCATCGAGGCGATGGTGCAGTCGATGACCCCGGCTGAGCGGGCCAACCCGAAGATCATCAACGGTTCCCGCCGCTCCCGGATCGCCCGCGGGTCGGGCACCACGGTCAGTGAGATCAACGGGCTGCTGGAGCGCTTCGAGCAGGCGAAGACGATGATGCGCTCGATGGCCCGCGGCGGCGGCATGCCGGGCATGGGGGGCCTGCCCGGGATGGGGGCGATGCCCGGCGGGGGCAAGAAGTCCAAGGGCCGGATGGCGCCACCGAAGAAGAAGAAGGGCAAGTCCGGCAACCCCGCCAA
Organism: uncultured Ruaniaceae bacterium; assembly: GCA_964564445.1. GTDB lineage: Bacteria > Actinomycetota > Actinomycetes > Actinomycetales > Beutenbergiaceae > Ruania. Next base: position 3,937 of record CAZMDO010000155.1, read on the forward strand.
GCGGGCCCAGCAGGAGCGGGAGGCCGCCGAGCGGGCCGCGCGGGCTGCGAAGGCGCCGAGCGGGTCCTCCTTCGGGCTGGCCGGCCAGGAGGACGTGGACCCGGCCTCGCTGAACCTGCCCGCCGGCTTCGAGAAGTTCCTCGGCCGCTGAGCCCATGCCCACGACCCCGACGGTGCACCTGACCGGGACGGTGCTGGCCGATGCCGGGGGCGGGGCCGATACCAGGGGTGGCGCTGGTGGCGCTGGTGGCGCTGGTGGCGCTGCGGGACGGCTCACCGGCCGTGGCAGCAGGCTCGCCGGGGTCGAGGAGCGCCCCGAGGTCTGGGTGCACAAGGGTCGGCTCACGTTCGCCGACCCGGGGGTGGAGGCGCTCGAGCTGAGCGGCTACGTGCTGCCCGGGCTGGTGGACGTGCACTGCCACATCGGCCTGGGCAGCCAGGGGGCGGTGGACCGCGAGACGTCCCTGGCGCAGGCGCGGGCGGACCTGGCGGCGGGCACCCTGCTGGTCCGCGACGCCGGCTCCCCGGCGGACACCCGCTGGTTGGAGGGGCGCACCGACGCGCCCCGGATCCTGCGCGCTGGGCACCACCTGGCCCGGCCGAAACGGTACCTGCGCTACTACGCGCGCGAGCTGGACGACGTCACCGAGCTGCCCGCTGCGATGGCCGAGGAGGCCGGTCGCGGGGACGGCTGGGTGAAGATCGTCGGCGACTGGATCGACCGCGCCCGCGGCGCCGACAGCGTGCTCGAGCCGCTCTGGCCCGCCGAGCAGGTGGGCGCCGGGGTGGCCGCCGCGCACGCTCGCGGGGCCCGGGTGACCGTGCACACCTTCGAGACCGAGACCGTTGGCCAGATGCTGGACGCCGGCGTGGACTGCATCGAGCACGGCACCGGGATGACCGCCGCACAGATCGAGCAGGCCGCCGCGGCAGGCGTCCCGGTGGTGCCCACCCTGCTGCAGATCGCCCGCTTCGATCAGATCGCCGACCAGGGCGCCGCCAAGTACCCCCGCTACGCCGCACAGATGCGCACCATGCACGCCCGCCGCTACCAGCAGGTGCAGGACTTCTACGACGCCGGCGTGCCGCTGCTGCTCGGCACCGACGCCGGCGGCACCCTGGCCCACGGGCTGATCGCTGCGGAGGCCGCCGAGCTGGTCCGCGCCGGGGTGCCGGTCGCTGACGTGGTCGCCGCCGCGAGCTGGCGGGCCCGGGACTATCTCGGTGTACCGGGCATCGCCGAGGGGGCACCGGCCGATGTGGTGGTCTACGCCGAGGACCCGCGGGCCGACATCGGTGTGCTCGCCCACCCGGCGGCGGTGCTGCGCGCCGGCGTGCGCGTGCGCTGACCCGCGCCCAGCCCCGCCACCCCGCGCGCCCAGCCACCTGCCCCGTCACCCCGCGCCGTCACCCCCGCCACCCCTCGCCCCGCCACCCCTCGCCCCGCCACCCTCACGCAATCGGCAGCGCGCCCGCTCGCTCGTGCCCCGGGAGCACGAGTCGGCGCACCAGGTCACGAGTGCATCGATTCACGACGGCGGAGCGCGGCGGGGGCTTGACCGTCGCCCGGTTCTGTGGTTCATTAGTCAAGTAATGAACCAGTGAACGGAGGTCGGCATGTTCGACGGGCGTGACCCGATCTACGTGCAGATCGCTGAGCAGATCAAGGCCGACGTGATCGCCGGCCGGCTCCGCGAAGGGGAGCAGGTCATGTCCACCACGCAGTACGCGCAGACCTACCGGATCAACCCGGCCACCGCCGCGAAGGCGTTCGCCGAGCTCGTCGACGACCAGGTGCTCTACAAGCGCCGCGGCGTCGGCATGTTCGTGGCCGAGGGGGCGGCGCGGCGGCTGCGCGGAGCCGGCCGCAAGGAGTTCTTCACCGACCGGCTCGATCCCGTCCTCGCCGAGGCCCGCGACCTGGGCATCAGCGTCGCCGACATCCTCGCCCACATCCACGCCACGGAGGAACGATGACCATCCCCACCGCCGGCCCGCCCGAGGTGCGGCTGCTGGGCGCCACCGCCCGCTACGGCTCGACCACTGCCCTGGACGGTGTGGACGTGACCTTCCCGGCCGGGGCGATCACCGGTCTGCTCGGCCGCAACGGCTCCGGCAAGACCACGATGCTCTCCCTGGTCGCCTCGCTGCGCCGGCCC
>CAZMDO010000156.1:0-2342 GCA_964564445.1 uncultured Ruaniaceae bacterium
GCGGCGTGCCGGGCCAGGTCGGCGAAGTCGTCCACCAGGTCCCACGGGATGTGCAGGGACACCCGTGGCGCCGCCCCGGTGTAGGCGTGCACCTGCGCGGCGTCGGCCAGCTTCTCCTGCGGGTTGCGCGGGACGCCGGGCTGGGAGAACACCTTGAACCGGGTGCCGGAGTTGCCGAAGGCCCAGGAGGGCAGCTCGATGGTCTGGGCGGCGAGAGCGTCGCGCACAGCTGGGGCGACGGGGACCGTGCTGGTCATAGGACGGATGCTCCAAACGGGACTGGTGGTCAAGATGACCGTCGATCATCTCTGAAACGATTCATCATCTGGCAGAACTGTACGAGGCGAGCCGCTGCGCCGTCAAGACCGGTCGGCCAGCCGGGCCGGCTGGACCGCACCGACGTGCCAGACTGAGGCGAGGAAGGCAAGGACAGGAGGGCGCGGTGCTGGTGACCGATCGCCGTCGACGCGTGCTCGACGAGGTGCGCCGGTACGGGTCGGTGAGCGTCCGGGACCTGGCCGACCGCCTCGCGGTGTCCGAGATGACGATCCGGCGCGACCTCGCCCAGCTCGACGCCGAGGGCCGGCTGCGTCGGGTCCGGGGCGGGGCGACCTCCCCCCGGGCCGAGGACACCGAGGAGCCGGCGTTCGCCGAGACCACCCGCCGGCGCACGGCGGAGAAGGAGGCGATCGCCCGGGCAGCGGCCCGGCTCGTGCGGCCCGGGATGTGCATCGGGCTCTCCGGCGGGTCGACGACCTGGACCCTGGCGCGCGAGCTGCGGCGGGTGCCGGACCTGACCATCGTGACCAACTCGCTGCGCATCGGGGACGAGTTCACCGGCGGCGACGCCCAGCGCACGGTGATCCTCACCGGCGGGATCCGCACCCCCTCGGACGCACTCGTGGGGCCGGTGGCGGTGCAGGCGCTGGAACGGCTGCACTGCGACGTGCTGTTCATGGGCGTGTTCGGGATGGCACCCGGGCCCGGGTTCACCACCCCGAACCTGATGGAGGCCGAGACGAACCGCGCCCTGGTCCGGGCGGCCCGCCGCCTCGTGGTGGTCGCCGACCACTCGAAGTGGGGGCGGGTGGGCCTGAGCACCATCGCCGAGCTGTCCGCGGCCGAGGTGCTGGTCTGCGACGAGCAGCTACCGGCCGAGGCGCACGAGGAGCTCGACACCCAGATCCAGCGAATTGTCCTCGCCCCCGTCGAATGAATCGATACACTGAACTCGGGCAGCGGAGCCGGTCGGCGCCTCGCCCGTCAGGCAGCCGCCACCGAACGCGTGAGGGAGCACCATGTCGAACCACACCCCGACGATCCGTCGGCCCAGCGTCACCGACGTCGCCAAGCGGGCCGGCGTGTCCGTGGGCACCGTCTCCAACGTGCTGAACCGCCCGGAGAACGTCTCCGAGCGCACGCGGGCGAAGGTGGAGCGCGCGATCGACGAGCTGAACTTCGTCCGCAACGCCTCCGCGCGCCAGCTGCGCAGCGGCGAGGTGAGCACCGTGGGCGCGGTGGTGCTGGACATCGCGAACCCGTTCTTCACCGAGATGGCCCGAGGGATCGAGGACCGCCTCGCCCAGGACGACCACACGCTGATGCTGTGCAGCTCGGACGAGAACCCCGAGCGGGAGGCCCGGTTCCTGCGCCTGTTCGAGGAGCGCGGCGTCCGCGGGGTGATCGCCACCCCGAGCCACGGCAGCCTGGACTCGCTGCTGCGGCTGCGCGAGCACGGTATCGAGGTGGTGCTGCTGGACCACACCTCCCCGGTGCCCGACCTGGCCTCGGTGGCGGTGGATGACGTCGGCGGCGCCTCCCTGGCGATGGAGCACCTGATCGGCCTGGGCCACCAGCGCTTCGCGTTCCTGAACGGACCGCTGAACCTGCGCCAGTGCGTGGACCGCCGGGACGGCGTCTACCGCACCCTGCACGCCCACGGGCTGGACCCCTCGGTGGCGCTGGAGGAGGTGGCGCTCGATGCGCTGAACGCCGACGCCGGTGATGCCGGCGTGCACGAGCTGTGGGCCCGCACCGGGCCACGGCCGACCGCCATCTTCTGCGCCAACGACTTCACCGCACTCGGCGCGCTGCGCGCGTTGCGGGAGCTGGAGGTCTCCGTGCCTGGGGACGTGGCCGTGGTCGGCTACGACGACGTGATGTTCGCCGCCATGCTCACCACACCGCTGACCTCGGTGCGCCAGCCGATGCACACCCTCGGGTGGACGGCCGCGGACATGCTGCTCACCCGCCGCTCCTCCGGCGAGGACGCCGCGCAGGTGGAGTTCGAGCCCGAGCTGGTGGTGCGCGCCTCCTCCGGGGCGGCCTGAGGACGAGGCGCC
>CAZMDO010000156.1:2442-6066 GCA_964564445.1 uncultured Ruaniaceae bacterium
GCCTCAGCGGAGGAGCACCGCCGGCCTCAGCGGACCGGCGCCGCCGGCTGCGGCGGCGTCCAGCCCATCGCGGCCTCGGCGCCCCGGTTGATGGCCCCCGGCGGGGTGAGCCGCATCAGGGCGTTGCGCACCGGCTGGCGCAGTCCCCCGCCGAGGTGCGCCCCGATGCGCGCGCTCAGCACCGACGCCCGGCCCAGGGCGCGGCACCGGGGCCGGCGTGCGCGGTCGAAGCCGGCGAGGGCGGGAGCCAGCAGACCACCGGCCGCGACCGGTGACCCGACCAGCAGCCCGACGCACAGCCCGTCCTCCAGAGCGGTGGCCACCCCTTGGCCCATGGTCGGCAGGAACGCGTGCGCGGCGTCGCCGATCATCACCACCCGGCCACGGGTGTAGCGGGGCAGGCCGCCGGGCAGGTGGTGCACGTCGTGGCGCAGCACCGCCTCCGGCGCGGTGCTGGCGAGGATGCGGCCGACCGGTGCCGCCCAGCCGGCGAACCGCTGCTGCGCCGCGCCGAGCTCGTCGGCGATCCGGGTGCGCTCGGGCATGGCCACGTACCCGTACCAGTAGGTCTCGGTCTCGGAGACCGGCATGATGCCGAACTCCGCACGCGGACCCCAGTACTGGCGCAGCGCGGTCTCCTCAGCCTTGCGGGCGGTGATGGCCCGCCAGCTGGAGTACCCGCTGTAGACCGCGCCGGTGGCGAACAGCGCGGTGCGCACGGCGCTGCGCACGCCGTCCGCGCCGACCACCAGGTCGGCCTCGCGACCGGCCACCACGGCACGCTCCCCGCCCGGCTGGCCAGGGGTCAGGGTGGTCACCGGTGTGCCCGGCACGATCTCCACCCCGGCACGGCGGGCCCGGTCCAGCAGCGCCTGGTGCAGGTGCTGGCGGTGCACCCCGAACAGTGCGACCGCATCGCGGGTGGCCTCGTCGTCGTGGATGGTCAGGATGGGGCGCCCGTCGCGGGCCCAGGTGCCCTCCGCCCTGGTGGCGGCGCCGAGGGCGGCCACGTCCTCGGCACCGAAGCCCAGGCCCCGGAAGGCCGCCACCGCGTTGCGGGACATGGCGAAGCCCGCACCGATCTCACCGAGCTCTGCCGAGCGTTCCAGCACGGTCACCTCCCAGCCGGTCCGGGTCAGGGCGATGGCCGCCGCGAGCCCGGCGACGCCACCTCCGACCACGAGTGCCGAGTGCTGCATCAGGTCCTCCTCGAGCAACCACTACGATCGTACTAGTACACAGTCTGCCATCATCGGGGCATGCCGCGCTCCAACCCGGAGCGGCGCCGGGCGCTGACCGACGCCGCGATCGACCTGCTCGCCGACGAGGGTGTGCACGGGCTCACCCATCGCGCGGTGGAACGCCGCGCCGGCGTACCCGCCGGGACCGCCTCGAACTACTTCCCGAGGCGGGAGGACCTGCTGGTCGCGGCGGCCGAGCGCGCCGTGGCCGAGCATGAGGAGCAGATGCGCCGGATCGACGACGAGCTGGACACGTCCGCCGCGGCCGACCCGCTCACCGAGCTGGTCGCCGCCTCCCTGCTGGACGCCGTGACCACCTCGCGGCGGCGCTACCGGGCGTTGTTCGAGCTGCAGGCCGAGGCCGCCCGTCGGCCCGCGCTGGCCAGCGCTCTGGCCGTCCTGGCCGACCAGGCACAGCGGTTCACTGCCGGGGAGCACGCCCGGCTCGGGCTCGACCTTCCCGCCGAGGCGGTGCCGCTGCTGATGACCCTCTACGGCGGCGCGCTGTACGCACTGAGCACATCCCCGGCTGCGCCGGGTGCGGCCCTGGTGCGGCAGACGGCAGGTGCGATCGTGACCGGGGCGCGCTCCGCCGTCGAGAAGGATGGCTGAGGCGCCGGCTCACCGCCCCCGCGCGCGCCGCCGGCAGAACTCCGCCAGCGGACCCTCTGGAAGCAGCGCGGCCAGCTCCCGGTAGCGGGCCGCCGCCTCCACCGGCCGGCCGGTGCGGTGGGCCAGGTCCGCCAGCGCGAGCTGGGCGTCGCGGGCCGCGTACGCCGGTCCGTCCGCCACCAGCTCCTCGAGCTCCTGCTCGACGGCGGTCAGGTCACCGTGGTCGCGCAGGGTGCGCCGGGCCAGCGCCACCAGTCGGGCGACCCGCACGGCCGGGGCGGGCCAGCGGTGCAGCAGCGCGTCGTAGAGCATCACGACGGCGTCCCAGTCGGTGCTCTCGACGGTCACCGCCGTGGTGTGCAGGCCGGAGATGGCCGCCTCCAGCACGAAGCGTCCGGGGTCGTCGGTCAGGCGTTCGGCGCGGGCGACGTCGGCCAGACCGGCACGCAGCAGCACCGGGTCCCAGGCCGACCGGTCCACCTCCTCCAGCGGCAGCGCGACGCCGTCGCGGACCCGGCCGGGCCGGCGACCCAGGGCGAGCCGGGCGCAGGCGCGCAGACCGATCACCTCGGCGTCGTCGGGGTGCTCGGCGGCGAGCGCCTCGGCCAGGGTGAGCGCGTCCCGCCCCGGGTCGACAGTGGCATCCTCCGGGTCCACCACCTCCCGCTGGCCCACGGTGAGCAGCGCGGCGATGCAGACCACCACGAGCGGCAGGCGGTCGGCCCGCTGCGCCTCGTCCGGGATGGTGAACTCACCGCGGCGCCGGGCCAGGGCAGCCTTCGCCCGGGTCAGCCGGGCGGCGGCGGTGGGCACGGCCACGCCGAGGTGTGCGGCGATCTGCGCCGTGGTCAGCCCGCACACCAGCCGCATCGCCAGGACCAGCTGCCCGCCGGCCGGGAGCGCCTCGTCGCAGGCGACGAAGAGCAGGGTGAGGCGGTCATCGAGAGGGGACCGTCCGCCGTCGAGAACCTCCGGCTGCTCGACCGCGGCGACCAGCTCGTGACGCAGGCGCCCGAACCGCTCCGCCCGGCGGACGTCGTCCAGCCACGCCCGCCGCCCCACGGTCACGCACCAGGCGGCCAGGTCGTCGATGCGGGCCGCGGGCTGCTCGGCGGCCCGGGCGAACGCTTCCGCGGCGTACTCCTCCCCCAGGTCGAGGCTGCGGGTCGTCACGGCGAGGTTCCGTACCACCCTCGGCCAGGCGGCACGGAAGTCCTCGCGGGTGATGGTCACTCGAACCGGTGCACCTTGCGCCACTCGACGATGTTCCCGCTCGGCACCACCGCAGCGAGCCGGCGGGCGGTCTGCTCGTCGCACTCCACCGCGTAGAAGCCGGTGATCAGCTCCGAGGAGTCGGTGAACGGGGCGTCGGTGTAGACCGGGTCGGCGCCGTCCTTGCCGACCTGTACCCAGCCGCCGTAGGAGGCGTTCTGCAGGGCGTTGCCGCCGACGATCTTGGCGCCGAGGTCGGCGACCGCCTGCTGGAAGCGGCCGTGCGCGGCCATGTTCTCCGACAGTGCGCGCCGGTCGCGGCCGGCGAGGTTCTCCGGCAGGAACGCGTCCGAGTCCCAGTCGGCCTCGCGGATCAGGAATACCCAGGTGTCGGTCATCTCGACTCCTTCATCGTGTGGACTCTGTCCTGCAGGTGACGAACGGGCCGCACCAGGATCGACAACCGCCGCGAGATCATTCTGCGCCCACCGGGCGACCTGCCGGGCCGGAACCGACGCTGGGCAGGTGAGCCACGCCGTCCGGGAACGGCACGCACCGG
>CAZMDO010000157.1:0-6024 GCA_964564445.1 uncultured Ruaniaceae bacterium
GGACGACCATGCCCACGTGCGCATGGTCGGCGAGCTCGGCGAGGCCGAGGCGGAGGCCCGGGTGGCGGAGTTCCGCGAGTTCCTCGACTCGGTCGACCCGGAGGACTTCTCCGACCGGGACGGCCCCGGACCCACCTGAACGCTTCCGCACCATGATGCGGCAAACGCCGATCACCTCAACGTGAGGTTGAGACTCAGACTCGCCGATCGCGACACGCCGACACCCGTTCGGGCGCATGTCGTTGACCGGACCCCTCGACCCCTCTAACGTCAGTGGTGTCCGGTCGAGGTCGGCCGGACACGATAGCGGCCTGGAAGGCACCACGAGTACAGTGTGCTCAGACGTGGTAGAAGAACGGAGAAGGCGTGAGCGGCATCGACGCGCAGACGGGCGCCACCCCCTCGACCCCGCAGCGGGCGCAGGGGCTGCTGTTCGGTGACACCCTGCCGGACCTGGACACCGACACCGGGTACCGCGGACCGACCGCCTGCCGGGCGGCCGGGATCACCTACCGCCAGCTCGACTACTGGGCCCGGACGGGTCTGGTCGAGCCGAGCATCCGACCGGCGACCGGCTCGGGCACCCAGCGGCTGTACAGCTTCCGGGACGTGCTGGTGCTCAAGGTCGTCAAGCGGCTGCTGGACACCGGGGTGTCGCTGCAGCAGATCCGCACCGCCGTCACCCACCTGCGTGAGCGCGGGGTGGACGACCTGGCCCAGATCACGCTGATGAGCGACGGTGCGAGCGTGTACGAGTGCACGTCCGCCGACGAGGTCTTCGACCTGGTGCAGGGCGGTCAGGGCGTGTTCGGCATCGCGGTCGGGCGGGTCTGGCGCGAGGTGGAGAACAACCTGGCCGAGTTCCCGACCGAGCGGGCCAGCGACGAGGCGCCGGCGGAGGTCGCCGGGGACGAGCTGGCCAAGCGGCGCGCCGCTCGCCGCACCGGCTGACCGGCTCAGTCCTCCCAGTCGGTGCAGACCATCGAGCCGTCCAGGGTCGCCCCGCCGACCGTGGCGTCGGTGAAGGTCACCCAGTCCTCGCCGACGGTGATGCCCTGCGGGTTCTCGGTGCGCTCCGGCGCCCCCCGCTGATCGAGCTTGACCATCGCGAAGTGGGACCCGGACACCTCGATCAGCGGCAGCTGGTTGTTCGTCTTGCCGATGAGGTGCTCGATGCTGCCCGGAGCGCCGGAGCAGTAGACGTCGGTGGGCTCCACCACGGTGCTGCTACCGTCCAGCACCACGGTGACGCTGCTGCTCTCCGGCCGCTCGGAGGGGCCGGTGCCGGACTCCGTGGGGTCCCCGGCGTCGTCGCTGCCAGCGTCGTCGGTGTCCTCGGTCGGCGCTGCGTCGGTGGGCTCGTCCTCCGCGGCCGGGCCGGCGGTTGTGGCCTCGGCGGAGGTCGGCTCCTCCGACCCCGTGGGGGTGCAGGCGGCGACGGCGACCAGCAGGGCCGCACAGGACATCAGGGTGGGGATCGATCGCTTCACGCACCTATGGAAACGCCACGGTCGCGCCGGGGCCAGCGAACGGACGTGGGGCCGGTCACACGCCGGGGCCGCAGCAGGGCGCGGACCGGTGTTGCTGCTGGTCAGGCGGGGTTGGTGATCCTGGGCACACCCGGGGATGAGACGCCTCAGCACGGCACCGCCCCGGGCCGGTAGCCTGCTCGGCGACCCGCCGCCGTCCCTGCTGAGGGGGAGAACATGTTCGCCAAAGTGCTGGTCGCCAACCGTGCCGAGATCGCCGTGCGGGCGTTCCGCGCCGCCTACGAGCTCGGTGCCCGCACCGTGGCCGTCTTCCCGCACGAGGACCGCAGCTCCGAGCACCGGCTGAAGGCCGACGAGGCCTACCTCATCGGTGAGGTGGGCCGCCCGGTGCGCGCCTACCTGGACATCGACGAGATCCTCCGGGTCGCCCGGGAGTCCGGGGCCGACGCGATCTACCCCGGCTACGGGTTCCTCTCCGAGCAGCCGGACCTGGCCCGGGCGGCCGCCGATGCGGGCATCACCTTCGTCGGCCCGCCCGCCGACGTGCTCGAGATGGCCGGCAACAAGGTGGCCGCACTGCGCGCCGCCCGCCGGGCGGGTCTGCCGGTGCTGCCCTCGAGCGAGCCGTCCGCCGATGCCGAGGAGCTCCTCGCCGCCGCCGACGGCGTGGGTTTCCCGCTGTTCGTCAAGGCCGTCGCCGGGGGAGGGGGCCGGGGGATGCGCCGGGTCGCCGGACCGGCGGACCTGCCCGATGCGCTGGCCGCGGCGATGCGGGAGGCCGACACCGCCTTCGGCGACCCGACCGTGTTCCTGGAACGAGCGGTGCTGCGTCCCCGACACATCGAGGTGCAGATCCTCGCCGACGCCCACGGGGACGTGGTGCACCTGTTCGAACGGGACTGCTCGCTGCAGCGGCGGCACCAGAAGGTGATCGAGATGGCACCGGCGCCCAACCTGGACCCGGCGGTGCGCGAGGCGCTGTGCGCCGACGCGGTGACGTTCGCCCGGGCGATCGGCTACCAGAACGCCGGCACCGTGGAGTTCCTGCTGGACACCGAGGGGGAGCGGGCCGGCCAGCACGTGTTCATCGAGATGAACCCGCGGATCCAGGTGGAGCACACCGTCACCGAGGAGATCACCGACGTAGACCTGGTCTCCGCCCAGATGCGGATCGCCGCCGGGGCCAGCCTCGCCGAGCTCGGCATCCACCAGGAGCAGCTGCGGGTGAACGGGTACGCGCTGCAGTGCCGGATCACCACCGAGGACCCCGCCGACGGGTTCCGCCCGGACACCGGCCGGATCACCGCCTACCGCTCCCCGGGCGGCGCCGGCATCCGGCTGGACGGTGCCACCGCGCACGCCGGTGCGGACATCACCGGCCACTTCGACTCCATGCTGGTCAAGCTCACCTGCCGCGGCTCCCAGTTCCCGGTCGCCGTACGGCGGGCCCGCCGGGCGCTGGCCGAGTTCCGCATCCGCGGGGTGCGCACGAACATCCCGTTCCTGCAGGCGGTGCTGGACGACGAGGACTTCCTCCGCGGGGATGTGGCCACCTCGTTCATCGAGGAGCGCCCGGAGCTGCTCCGCCCGCGGGAGAGCGCGGACCGCGGCACCAAGCTGCTCACCTACCTGGCGCACGTGACCGTGAACGCCCCGCACGGTCTGCGGCCGGAGCACCTGATCGCCCCGGCGGCCAAGCTCCCGGAGGTGGACCTGGCCGCCGAGCCGGTGCCCGGCTCCCGGCAGCTGATCGCCGAGCTCGGCGCCGAGGGCTTCGCACGTCGGTTGCGCGAGCAGACCGCAGTGGCGCTCACCGACACCACCTTCCGGGACGCGCACCAGTCCCTGCTCGCCACCCGGGTGCGCAGCACCGACCTGCTCGCCGTGGCACCGCACGTGGCCCGCACCCTGCCCGGGCTGCTCTCCCTGGAGGCCTGGGGCGGGGCCACCTACGACGTGGCGCTGCGGTTCCTCGGTGAGGACCCGTGGCAGCGGCTGGAACGGCTGCGGGAGGCGGCCCCCAACCTGGCGCTGCAGATGCTGCTGCGCGGCCGCAACACGGTGGGCTACACGCCCTACCCGACGCAGGTCACCGACGCGTTCGTGACCGAGGCGGCCCGCACCGGGGTGGACCTGTTCCGCATCTTCGACGCGTTGAACGACGTGGACCAGATGCGCCCGGCGATCGACGCCGTGCGGGCGACGCACGCCGTCGCCGAGGTGGCGCTGTGCTACACCGGCAACCTCACCGACCCCGGTGAGCGGCTCTACACCCTGGACTACTACCTGCACCTGGCCGAGCGGATCGTATCCGCGGGGGCGCACGTGCTCGCCATCAAGGACATGGCCGGGCTGCTCCGCCCGCCCGCCGCCCGCACCCTGGTCACCGCGCTGCGGCAGGAGTTCGACCTGCCGGTGCACCTGCACACCCACGACACCGCGGGGGGCCAGCTGGCCACGCTGCTCGCCGCCATCGACGCCGGGGTGGACGCCGTGGACGTGGCCAGTGCGCCGATGGGCGGCACCACCAGCCAGGTGCCCGCCTCGGCCCTGGTGGCCGCCATGGAGCACACCGAGCGGGCGCCGGAGGTGAGCCTGGCCGCGGTCGCTGACCTGGAGCCGTACTGGGAGGCGGTGCGCACCCTGTACGCCCCGTTCGAGACCGGGCTGCGCGCCCCCACCGGGAGGGTCTACCACCACGAGATCCCCGGCGGGCAGCTGTCCAACCTGCGCCAGCAGGCGATCGCCCTGGGGCTGGGGGAGAAGTTCGAGCAGATCGAGGCGATGTACGCCGCCGCCGACCGGATCCTGGGTCACCTGGTGAAGGTCACGCCGTCCTCCAAGGTGGTCGGCGACCTGGCGCTGCAGCTGGTCGCCACCGGCGCGGATCCGGCCGAGTTCGAGGCCGACCCCTCCGGGTTCGACCTACCGGACTCGGTGGTGGCGTTCCTGCACGGTGAGCTCGGTGACCCGCCCGGCGGCTGGCCGGAGCCGTTCCGCAGCAAGGCGCTCGCCGGGCGCGGCCCGCGCCGGGAGATGACCCCGCTGACCGCCGAGGACCAGGCCGAGCTGGACGCCGGCGGGCAGCGCAGCCGGGAGCGGCTGAACGCGCTGCTGTTCCCCGGCCCGGCCAAGGACTTCGCCGAGCTGCGCCGGGAGTACGGCGACATCTCGGTGATCGACACCCTCGACTACCTGTACGGTCTGCAACCCGGGGAGGAGGTCACCGTCACCCTGGAGCGGGGCGTGCGGCTGCTGATCGGCCTGGAGGCGGTCTCCGAGCCGGACGAGCGCGGCGTACGCACCGTGATGGCCACCCTGAACAACCACCTCCGCCCGGTGCAGGTGCGGGACGAGAGCGCCACCGTCACGGTGGTCGAGGCCGAGCGGGCCGACCCGTCGGTGCCCGGGCACGTGGCCGCCCCGTTCGCCGGGTCGGTCACCCCGGTGGTGGCCGAGGGCGATGCGGTGGCCGCCGGGCAGACCGTGGCCACCATCGAGGCGATGAAGATGGAGGCGGCGATCACCTCACCGGTGGCCGGTACGGTGCGCCGGGTGGTCTCGGCCACGGCACGGTCGGTCGATGGTGGAGACCTGGTGCTCGTCGTCGGCTGAGGAGAGGATGGGGTCATGGCACGCTACTTCGACGTTCACCCGGTCAATCCTCAGCCTCGGTCGATCCACCAGGTCGCGGACATCATTCGTGACGGCGGACTGGTCGCCTATCCGACGGACTCCTGCTACGCGCTCGGGGCCCAGCTGGGCAACCAGGACGCGAAGGACCGCATCCTGCGCCTGCGCGGGCTGGACGAACGGCACGACTTCACCCTGATCTGCGCCGACTTCGCCCAGCTGGGGCAGTTCGTGCACATCGACAACGCGGTGTTCCGGGCGGTGAAGGCCGCCACCCCGGGCTCGTACACGTTCATCCTGCCCGCCACCAAGGAGGTGCCCCGCCGGCTGCTGCACCCGAAGAAGAAGACCGTCGGGGTGCGCATCCCGGACCACCCGGTGGTGCGCGCGCTGCTGGAGGAGCTCGGCGAGCCGATCCTGTCCAGCACCCTGCTGCTGCCCGGGGAGGAGGAGCCGATGACCGACGGCTGGCAGATCAAGGAGGCCCTGGACCACCAGCTGGACGCGGTCATCGACGCCGGTGAGTGCGGGGACGTGCCCACCACGGTGGTGGACCTGTCCGCCGGGTATGCCGAGATCGCCCGGTACGGCGCCGGCGACCCGGCCCCGTTCGAGTAGGCGCCGGTGCCCAGGCTGCGAGGCCGCTGCCCGTCGGTCATCCTGAAGGTTGCCCACCGAAGGAAGGACTGAGGACGATGGCAACCTGTGACACCTGCGGGAACGACTACGACAAGCCGCTGACGGTCACCCAGGGCGGCCGCACGGGCACCTTCGACAGCTTCGAGTGCGCGGTGCACGCGATGGCCCGCACCTGCGACTTCTGCGGCTGCCGGATCCTGGGCCACGGGGTGGAGGCGCGCGAGCGGATGTTCTGCTGTGCGCACTGTGCCCGGGCCGCCGG
>CAZMDO010000158.1:0-5980 GCA_964564445.1 uncultured Ruaniaceae bacterium
GCTTGGCGTACTGCACCGGCACCCGGCGCTGGGACTGCTCCACGAACACGATCAGGCCGATCACCACCAGCGAGATCAGCAGGAAGATGATCAGCTTCACCAGACCGTTGTCGGCGGCGTTGATCTGCTGCAGCGCCGAGGGGAAGCTCGCCGCGATCGAGGTGAAGATCAGCAGGGACATGCCGTTGCCGACACCGCGCTCGGTGATCAGCTCACCCATCCACATGATCAGACCGGTGCCGGCGGTCATGGTCAGGATCATCAGCAGCAGGGTGGGGATGGTCGGGTTCGGGATGATCTCCGCCGTGCAGCCGGGGTACAGGTTGCCGGAGTTGGCCACGGTGATGAACGTGGTCGCCTGCAGCACGGCCAGGCCGATGGTCAGGTACCGGGTGTACTGGGTCAGCACCGACTGCCCGGACTGGCCCTCCTTGTGCAGGTCGTCGAACCGGGGGATGACCACCCGGAGCAGCTGCACGATGATGCTGGCGGTGATGTAGGGCATCACCCCGAGGGCGAACACGGACAGCTGCAGCAGCGCACCGCCGCTGAACAGGTTGACCAGGGCGAGCGCAGAGGTGTCGCCGGACATCGGCGCCGCACAGGTCTGCACGTTCTGGTAGTCGATGCCGGGGGTGGGGACGAACGACCCGAGCCGGAACAGCGCCATGATGCCGAGCGTGAAGAGCAGCTTCTTCCGCAGGTCCGGCGTGCGGAACGCACGAACGAATGCGCTGAGCAATTTCTCCTCCAGGGAGGTTTCGGGGCGGTGTCGGCAGTGCGCGCCCACCAGAAGAACACGGTCAGTACGAGTGCTTACGGTACGGCATCATGCGCCCGCTCCGGCGCCCGATACCTGATATGCCGACGGCGGCGCGGGTGCACTCCCCGCGCCGCCGTCCATGCACTGCTGGGTCGGTCAGGCCTGCTCGACGCTGCCGCCGGCGGCGAGCACCTTCTCCTTGGCCGAGGCGGACACAGCGTCCACGACCAGGGAGAGCTTGACGCTCACATCGCCGGAGCCGAGCACCTTGACCGGGTGCCCGGAGCGCACCGCACCCTTGGCCACCAGGTCCGCGACGGTGACCTCGCCACCGTCGGGGTACAGGGCCGAGAGCTTGTCCAGGTTGACCACCTGGTACTCGGTGCGGAACTTGTTCTTGAAGCCGCGCAGCTTCGGCAGCCGCATGTGCAGCGGCGTCTGGCCACCCTCGAACCGGGCGGGCACCTGGTAGCGGGCCTTGGTGCCCTTGGTGCCGCGACCAGCGGTCTTGCCCTTCGAGGCCTCACCGCGACCCACACGGGTCTTCGCGGTGCGGGACCCGGGTGCCGGGCGCAGGTGGTGCACCTTCAGCGGGCTCAGCCCGCCGGCGTCCTTCTCCTGCTCAGCCATGTTCAGTCGACCTCCTCGACGGTGACGAGGTGCGCCACCGTGCTGACCATGCCGCGGACCTCCGGCCGGTCCTCCTTGACGACCGTGTCGCCAATGCGCTTCAGACCGAGGCTGCGCAGCGTGTCACGCTGGTTCTGCTTGCCGCCGATGGCGGACTTCTTCTGGGTCACCTTGAGCTGGCTCATGAGGCCACCTCGGCCTTCGCCTTCTCCGCGGCGTCCGCACGACCTTCGGCCTGCGCACGCAGCAGCGCGGCGGGCGCCACCTCGTCCAGCGGCAGGCCACGGCGGGCGGCCACGGCCTCCGGCTGCTCGAGGGACTTCAGCGCCGCCACCGTGGCGTGCACGATGTTGATCGCGTTCTCCGAGCCGAGCGACTTGCTGAGCACGTCGTGGATGCCCGCGCAGTCCAGCACCGCACGCACCGGGCCGCCGGCGATAACACCGGTACCGGGCGAGGCCGGACGCAGCAGCACGACGCCGGCGGCGTCCTCGCCCTGCACCCGGTGCGGGATGGTCTTGCGGATCATCGGGACCTTGAAGAAGTTCTTCTTGGCCTCCTCCACGCCCTTGGCGATGGCCGCGGGTACTTCCTTGGCCTTGCCGTAGCCGACGCCGACGGTGCCTTCACCGTCCCCGACCACGACCAGTGCGGTGAAGGAGAACCGGCGACCACCCTTGACGACCTTGGAGACGCGGTTGATCGTCACCACGCGCTCGACGTAGGTGTTCCGGTCGTCGCGACGGTTGTCCCCGCCGCGGCGGGCCTCGCCCCGGCGGTCGCGACGGTCGCCGCGCTCACCGCCGGCGGACGTCGCGCTGCTGCGCTGCGGTGCAGCCATCATGCGTTCCTTTGTTCGTTGGTCTGCTGGACTGCGGTCACAGGGACAGCCCTCCCTCGCGGGCGCCGTCGGCCACTGCGGCCACACGTCCGTGGTACTTGTTCCCGCCGCGGTCGAAGACCACGACCTCGAGGCCCTTGGCCTTCGCACGCTCGGCGACCAGCTCACCCACCTGGCGGGCCTTGGCGGTCTTGTCGGCGTCCGAGGCCCGCAGGTCCGCTTCCAGGGTGGAGGCGGAGACCAGCGTGGTGCCGGTGGAGTCGTCGACCACCTGGGCCACGATGTGCCGGGCGGAGCGGTTGACCACGAGGCGGGGCCGCGCAGCCGTTCCGGTGATCCGCTTGCGCACCCGCAGGTGACGGCGGGACCGCGCGTTGCGCTTGCCGCTTCCCTTGATGGAGACAGCCATGGCTTACTTACCAGCCTTTCCGACCTTGCGGCGGACCTGCTCGCCGGCGTACCGCACACCCTTGCCCTTGTACGGCTCGGGGCGGCGGATCTTGCGAATGTTGGCAGCGACCTCGCCGACCTGCTGCTTGTCGATGCCGGAGACGGAGAACTTGGTGGGCGACTCCACGGTGAAGGTGATGCCCTCCGGGGCGGTCACCGTGACCGGGTGGGAGAAGCCGAGAGCGAACTCCAGGTCCGAGCCCTTGGCCAGCACGCGGTACCCGGTGCCGACGATCTCGAGCTTCTTCTCGTATCCCTGGGTGACGCCCTGGACCAGGTTGGACAGCAGCGTGCGGGTCAGGCCGTGCAGCGACCGGGACTCGCGTGCCTCGTCGGGCCGGCTGACCACCAGCGCGCCGTCGTCGTCGCGGGCGACCGTGATCGGTGCGGGGACGACGTGGCTCAGGGTGCCCTTGGGGCCCTTGACCGTGACGGTCGCGTTCTCGATGGTGACGTCGACGCCGCTGGGGACGGCGACCGGGATCTTGCCGATTCGTGACATCTTGGTGGCTCCTTTCGATCCCTCGATCACCAGACGTAGGCGAGGACTTCCCCACCCACGCCCTTCTTGGCGGCCTGACGGTCGGTGAGCAGGCCGGAGGAGGTGGACAGGATCGCCACGCCCAGGCCGCCGAGCACCTTCGGCAGGTTGGTCGACTTCGCGTACACCCGCAGACCGGGCTTGGACACCCGGCGCACACCGGCGATCGAGCGCTCCCGGCTCGGGCCGAACTTCAGCTGCAGGGTCAGCGTCTTGCCCACCTCGGCGTCGGCGACCGACCAGCCGGTGATGTAGCCCTCGGCCTGGAGGATCTCAGCGATGTGGGACTTCAGCTTCGAGTACGGCATGGACACCGACTCGTGGTACGCCGAGTTCGCGTTGCGCAACCGCGTCAACATGTCGGCGATGGGGTCTGTCATTGTCATCTCGGGCTCATGCCCTTCCTCGTCGCGGTTTCCTGCTCGGACCTGCGACGTAGTGGGTTTACCAGCTGCTCTTCGTCACGCCGGGGAGCTGACCGGCAAGGGCCATCTCCCGCAGGCACACGCGGCACAGTCCGAACTTGCGGTAGACCGAGTGCGGGCGACCGCACTTCTGGCACCGGGTGTAGCCCCGGACCGCGAACTTCGGCTTGCGGGCGGCCTTCTGGATCAGGGCGGTCTTCGCCATCTCAGTTCTCCTTGAACGGGAAGCCGAGCCGGCGCAGCAGCGAACGGCCCTCGTCGTCGTTGGTCGCCGTGGTCACCACGGTGATGTCCATCCCGCGGACCCGGTCGATCTTGTCCTGGTCGATCTCGTGGAACATCGACTGCTCGGTCAGACCGAAGGTGTAGTTGCCGTGCCCGTCGAACTGCTTGGGCGAGAGGCCACGGAAGTCACGGATGCGCGGGAGGGCGAAGCTGAGCAGCCGGTCGGCGAACTCCCACATCCGGTCCCCACGCAGGGTGGCGTGGGTGCCGATCGGCTGTCCCTCGCGCAGCTTGAACTGGGCGATCGACTTGCGGGCCTTGGTCACCAGCGGCTTCTGCCCGGTGATCGCGGCCAGGTCGCGCACGGCGCCCTCGATCTGCTTGGAGTCGCGGGCCGCGTCACCGACGCCCATGTTCACCACGATCTTGACCAGACCGGGCACCTGGTGCACGTTGGCGTAGCCGAACTCCTCGCGCAGCCCCGGGAGGATCTCCTCGCGGTACTTGGTCTTCAGCCGCGGCGTGAGCGCCGGCGCGCTGGTCTCGGTTGAGGTGCTCATCAGACGTCCTTACCGGAGCGCTTGGCCACGCGGACCCGGGTGGTCCGGGTGCGTCCGTCGCGCTCGACTTCCTCGGTGCGGTACCCGACGCGGGTGCCCTTCTTGGTCTCAGGGTCCACCAGCATCACGTTGCTGACGTGGATCGGCGCCTCGACGGTCTCGATGCCGCCGCTGCGGCCGCCACGCTGGTTCTGGGACACCTTGGTGTGCCGCTGCACGCGCTGCACACCCTCGACGATCACGCGGTCGCGCTCGGTGAGCACCTCGAGCACCCGGCCCTGCTGCCCCTTGTCGCGACCCGCGATGACGACCACCAGGTCGCCCTTCTTGATCTTTGCCATGGTTACAGCACCTCCGGTGCGAGCGAGACGATGCGCATGAACCGCTTGTCGCGCAGCTCACGGCCGACGGGGCCGAAGATACGGGTGCCACGCGGCTCGCCGTCGTTCTTCAGGATCACCGCGGCGTTCTCGTCGAACCGGATGTAGGAACCGTCGGCCCGACGGCGCTCCTTGCGGGTCCGAACGACGACCGCCTTGACGACGTCGCCCTTCTTCACGTTGCCGCCGGGGATCGCGTCCTTGACGGTGGCGACGATGGTGTCGCCGATGCCGGCGTAGCGACGTCCGGAGCCGCCGAGCACGCGGACGCACAGGATCTCCTTGGCGCCCGTGTTGTCGGCGACCTTCAGTCGCGACTCCTGCTGGATCATTCGATCTACTCCTGTCGTCGTGCCGGTTCTCGCCGAGGCGAGCCTGGCCGAACGGATGGTTGTCTGCTCTCCGGTGACGCCGGTGGCGCACCGGAGGGGGATCACTTGGCCTTCTCGAGGACCTCGACCACGCGCCAGCGCTTGGTGGCTGACAGCGGGCGGGTCTCCATGATCGACACGAGGTCGCCCACGCCCACGGCGTTGGTCTCGTCGTGCGCCTTGACCTTGTTGGTGCGTCGCATGACCTTGCCGTAGAGCGGGTGCTTGACCCGGTCCTCGACCTCGACCACGACGGTCTTGTCCATCTTGTCGCTGACCACGTACCCGCGGCGGGTCTTGCGGATGTTGCGCTCAGCGGGCTGGCTCTCCGAGCTCGTCACAGTGCTCACCTTCTCGTTCACTTCGCCTCGGCGGTGGGCTCGCTGCGAATGTCCAGCTCGCGCTCCCGCAGGATCGTGTAGATGCGGGCGATGTCGCGCCGCACGGTCTTCAGCCGGCCGTGATCCTCGAGCTGCCCGGTGGCGGAGGAGAACCGGAGGTTGAACAGCTCCTGCTTGGCCTTCTTCAGCTCGGCGGCCAGGCGCTCGTTGTCCATGCCGTCCAGGTCGGCGGGCATGAGGTCCTTGGACCCGATAGCCATCAGATGTCACCACCCTCGCGAGAGATGAAACGCGTCTTCATCGGCAGCTTGTGCTGGGCACGGCGCAGGGCTTCGCGGGCGAGATCCTCGTCCACGCCGCCGAGCTCGAACATCACCCGGCCCGGCTTGACGTTGGCCACCCACCACTCGGGCGAGCCCTTGCCGGAACCCATCCGGGTCTCGGCCGGCTTCT
>CAZMDO010000159.1:0-5974 GCA_964564445.1 uncultured Ruaniaceae bacterium
CGGGCGAGCAGCTCACCGATGCCGATGGCGCGCAGGTCGGTGGCGCGCAGGCTGAGCGTGCCCCGCTTGGTCCAGAACGAGGGCTTGGCGTGCACCACCACGTGCGCACCCTCGGTCAGCGCCGGTGCCGCCTGCAGCAGCCGCTTGAGCATCGTCACGTTCAGCGACATGTCCACATCGGTGTCCCGCAGGGTCAGGAACGCGGTGGCCGAGGCGTTGTGCGCGTTCAGCTGCACCAGCTGGCCCTCCACCCACACCGGTGCCATCCTGGCCACGTACTCGGCGATCTTGGTGCTCAGCACCCGCACCGGCCACGGGCGCTCGGCGGTGGTCTCGATGGCCTTGGCCGGCAGGTCGGCGTTGGCGGGATCGGCGGTCATGACCTCTACTGTGCCGCACACCGGGGACATCGCGGCACCGCTGTCCACGCCCGTGGCCCGGCCGCACCCCGGCTGCCCTACCGTGGAGCAATGACCACCGGGCTCGTGCGCACCGAGGAGCTGACCCGAGCCCTCGGCCTGCTCGAGGCGGGCGAGAACCTGTTCCTCACCGGCCGCGCCGGCACCGGCAAGTCCACCCTGGTCCGCCAGTTCCTGGCCAGCACCCGCCGGTCGGTGGTGGTGGCGGCCCCCACCGGGATCGCGGCGCTGAACGTGGGCGGCTACACCCTGCACCGGCTGCTCGGGCTGACCGCGACCACCACCCTGGAGGAGGTCCGGCACGGCCGCTACCGGCCGGGCCGGTTCGCCAAGGCCCTCGCCTCGCTGGACACGCTGGTGGTGGACGAGGCGTCGATGGTCCGCGCGGACCTGTTCGACATGCTCACCGCCGCCCTGGAACGCTTCGGCCCCCGCCCGGGCACGCCGCTCGGTGGTGTGCAGCTGGTGCTGGTCGGCGATCTGCACCAGCTGCCGCCGGTGGTCACCGACCACGACGCCGCCTACGTCACCAGCAGGTACCAGACCCCGTACTTCTTCTCCGCGGACAGCTACCGGGCCCAGGAGTTCCCCACGGTCGAGCTCACCACCGTGTTCCGCCAGGCCGGTGACGACCACCTCACCGCCATCCTCAACGCCCTGCGCGAGGGGGCGCTGCTCGGGCATGCGATGACCGAGCTGAACGCCCGCACCGACCCCGAGTTCCAGCCGCCGGCCGACGAGCTGTGGCTCACCCTCACCCCGACCAACCGGCTGGCCACTGCCCGGAACAAGCAGCGTCTGGCCCAGCTGGACTCGCCCGAGCACATCAGCACCGCCACCTCCACCGGGGACCTGTCCACGCTCGAGGAACCGGCGGACACCCGTCTGCACCTGAAGGTCGGCGCCCAGGTGATGATGCTCACCAACGACCCGGCCGACCGGTGGGTGAACGGCACCCTCGGCCGGGTCGAGCACATCGCCGGCGACCAGACCGGCAAGCTGACGGTGACGATCACCTTCACCGACGGTTCGGCCGCCGAGGTGTCCCCGCACACCTGGGAGGCCACCCGCCCGGTGGTCGAGGGCGGCGGGCTGCGGCACGAGGTGGTCGGCACCTTCACCCAGCTGCCGCTCCGCCTCGCCTGGGCGATCACCATCCACAAGAGCCAGGGGCAGACCCTGGAGAGGGTGGTGGTGGACCTGACCGGCGGCACGTTCTCCGCCGGGCAGGTGTACGTGGCGCTCAGCCGGTGCACGTCGATGGCCGGGCTGGTGCTGCGCCGCCCGGTGCTGCCCAAGGACCTCAAGTCCGACCGGCGCATCCTGCGCTTCCTCGCCGGGACCCGAGGGTCGACGGCGCAGGCCAGGTTCTGCGGGATCGCCGCCCTGGTCGTGGGGGAGGAGGGGCGCAGGAGCAGGCCGCGGCCGGTGGAGGTGGCCGTCGCCTTCAGCGACGGCACCGCGCTGAGCACGCTGGTCAACCCCCAGCGCGACCTCGCCGGTGCGCGCAGCCGGTTCGGTCTCTCGACGGCGGACGTCGCCCTGGCCCCGACCCTCGCCGAGGCCTGGGCGGTGCTCGCTCCCGTGCTCGAGGGCTGCACCCCGGTCGGCCCGGAGGTGGAGGAGACCCTTGCGCTGATCGACTTCGAGCTCAAGCGCCTCGGGGTGGTCGTTCCGCTGCCGCTCGGCGTGCCGGTGGCGCCCTCCGATGGTGCCGGCGACCGGGCGGGCGGGGTCGCGGCTGCTGGCTCCGGGACGCGCTCGCCGGCGGCCGGGTCTGCCCTGGATCGCGCCCGGGCGGCGCTCGCCGCGTTCCAGGCTCACGGCGGCACCGCCGACGCGGTCGACGCCTTCGGCGACCCGGCCGCGTCCGACCTGCAGACGGGTGGGGCCGGCTACCTGCTCACCCGCGACCCCGACGCGCCACCGCCCCGCCCGCCGCACCTGCCGGCGCTCGCGGACCTGCTGGCGATGAGCGGGCAGATCTCCTCGGCCCTGCTCGCCGCGCGCCCGGACGGTGACGGTGGCATGGCCACCGGCGGTGGGAGGGCCGGCGGTGGTGGTGGCATGGCCGCCGGTGACGGTGCCATGGCCGTCGCCGCTGGGCCGACCGCTGCGCTGGCCCGCGCTCAGGTGCTCGCTGCCGCGGCCCGGGTCCCCGCCACCGAGGCCGTGCTGGCGCGGCTGCGCGGGCTGGAGGAGCTCCTCGGCCCTGGTCTGGCCGACGAGCTGGCAGCCCGGGCGCCCGCCCCGGTCGAGACCGGGGACGTGCTGTACCCCGGAGCCCGGGTGTGCTTCACCGGAGAGGTGCTCACGCCGTCCGGGCGCATGCTGGGTCGCGCCGAGATGGAGGAGCTCGCCCGCGGGGGCGGGTTGTGCCCGGTGCCGTCGGTGACAAAGACCAGGACGGACGTGCTGGTCACCGCCGAGGCCGGCACCCAGTCCGGGAAGGCCCGCAAGGCCGCGGAGTACGGCACGCCGGTGCTGGAGGCCGGCCAGCTGTTGACCTGGCTCGCCTCCAGCGGCGTGCACGTGCCGGACTGAGAGCGGCAGGCGCCGGGTGCGCACCGGCCACCTACACTGGACGGCGTGACCGCCCCGACCAAGCAGATCCTCCTCGCCGCCCCGCGCGGCTACTGCGCCGGGGTCGACCGGGCGGTGGAGGCGGTCGAGCAGGCCCTGGAGCACTACGGCCCCCCGGTGTACGTGCGCAAGGAGATCGTGCACAACAAGCACGTGGTGGCGACCCTCAGCGAGCGTGGCGCCGTCTTCGTGGACGAGACCGACCAGGTGCCCGAGGGTGCCCGGGTGATCTTCTCCGCCCACGGGGTCTCCCCGGCGGTCCGTGCCGAGGCGATCGCGCGCAACCTGGACACCATCGACGCCACCTGCCCGCTGGTCACGAAGGTGCACAAGGAGGCGGTCCGGTTCGCCCGGGACGACTTCGACATCCTGCTCATCGGCCACCACGGGCACGAGGAGGTCGAGGGCACCGCCGGTGAGGCTCCCGAGCACGTCCAGCTCGTGGACGGACCGGACGCCGTGGACCAGGTGAGCGTGCGCGACCCGGCGAAGGTGGTCTGGTTGTCCCAGACCACGCTGTCGGTGGACGAGACGATGGCCACCGTGCGCCGGCTGCGGGAGAGGTTCCCCGCCCTGCAGGACCCGCCGAGCGACGACATCTGCTACGCCACCCAGAACCGGCAGGTCGCGGTGAAGAAGATCGCCCCGGACGCCGATGTGATGATCGTGGTCGGCTCCGCCAACTCCTCCAACTCGGTGCGGCTCGTCGAGGTGGCGCTGGAGGCCGGCGCGCGGTCAGCCCACCGGGTGGATGCCGCGCGCGAGCTGGACCCGACCTGGTTCGAGGGTGCCACCCGGGTGGGCCTGAGCTCGGGGGCGTCGGTGCCGGAGATCCTGGTCCGCGAGGTGGTCGAGCGGCTCGGCGAGTGGGGCTTCGGCGAGGTGGTCGAGGTGCGCACCGCCACCGAGGACCTGATGTTCTCCCTGCCCAAGGAGCTGCGGGCGGACCTGAGGAAGAGCGGGCAGGCAGCCGCCCGGCCGGGTGGCCGGCGCAGGCTGGACGTCAGCCCGACCTGAGTCAGTCTCGCTCGCGCAGCATCATCGACCCGTCCTGGCTGTTGAAGATGCGAGCACGGTCCGGGTGATCCTCGCCGTCGACATAGTCCGGCAGCGTGATCGACGTACCAGCGGGGCAGAAGCTGCCGAGCGGGTACCCAGCATTCGGATCGTCGCCGGTCGGTTCGTCCGCCACCGAGAGCGGGAGGCAGCCCTGTGCTGTCGCGGCCTCGGCGCGAAGGTCGTAGACATCGCCGCCTGCATAGGTGATGGTGGGGAAGTCGATGGTGTAGCACTCGGCGTCGACGCCATCAGGAGCGGCACAGTAGGTGCCGTTGGTGCTCTCCGCGGTCAGCTCGGTGGGCTGGCGGTCTGCGGACACCGACGCCGGGAGCTCGGCGAGGTCGCCCTCGACCATGACGTTGAGCCGCAACGGCTCGGTCTGCACGATGCCGCCGTCGCGGTACACCTGCACCAGGCGCGGCCAGGCGACATCGTGTGCGACGGGCGCGTCTGAGCCTGCCCACTCCTCGATCGTCTCCTCGGTGCAGAAGTCGGCAGCAGCCACGCCGTCGGTGCACTCCCAGGCTGCGCCCGGCGGGTAGTAGCGCAGCTCGATGGTCTGTACGGCGGACTCGCACGGACCGTCCACGCACAGCGTCGTGGTCGCCACGGTGGAGGACCGGCCGGTCGCATCGACCGGCGTGAGTGCGCCATCTGAGAGCTCGGCGTCCGGGTGCGCGGCGAGGAACTGCTCGAGGTCGAGGCAGTCCGCTGCTTCCGGGGCACCCGGCGAGGCGGGACACCATGCGCCGCGCAGCTGCGCCGGGAGTGGCGAGCCGAGGAGATCGGTCACCTCGGTGTGCAGCGATCGCACGGAGACCAGCAGTGCTGCGGCCGCATCGAGCACCGGGGTCCCGGGGGATTCCGTGCGGTCTGAGCCCAGGTCGACGACGAGGTCCTGGGTGCTGTTGGCGGTGCCGATGATGATGCTCTTCAGCTCACCGGCGGTCAGGTCCGGATTGACTCCGCGCAGCACAGCGGCCACACCGGCCACGTGCGGGGCCGCCATCGAGGTGCCCGTCATGTACCCGTAGCCCTCCTGGCAGTCGTCGAGGTCCTCGTCCGCGCAGCTCGCGGTGGACAAGACCTGCGTACCCGGTGCCAGCACGTCCGCACCCCACTCGGAGGTTCCGTGGATCTCGAAGCCGGTTCCCGCGTCGTCGTTGTCGAAGAGTGCGTCGAGGTTGCCGACGGTGAGGATGTGGTCGCCCAGCTCGGGGAACTGCTCCCTCGCCTGCGCGAACATCCCCCACTGCGCCTCGGTGCGCAGGAGCTGGTCGCTCACGCCGTTGTGCTCCAGCAGCTCCTTCGTCGCATCGAGACAGGCACTCGGGGTGCAGGCAGAGTTCCCCGCCGCTGCGACGATCAGCGTGTCCGGGTAGACCTCGACGAGCCTGGTCAGCGCATGGCCGACGGTCTCGCCCAGCTGGCGAGCGGCTTCCCGTGCGCCGTCGACGTCCAGTTGAGCAGCTGCCGATGCTGACCCTTGGGAGACGTTGATGACGCTGGCCCCGCTCTCGGCCAGCACCGCGATGCCACCGCGCAGCGCGTTGTCATCGGTGACCTCGATCATCTGGTCGAGGTCCGTGTCGTACCCGGGACGGATGACCGGCCACCATTCGGCGGGCAACAAGGTCGCCGGCCACCCCGCCAGCACCAGATCGGCCTCGGAGGCGACCCCGCGGATGTTCCCTCTGGCGCCCAGGGTGCCGGCGACATGCAGACCATGAGCGGACGGGGTCGCCGTGGCGGTACGAGCAGGGATGTGTCGTTCGGCGTGCGCCAGATCGCTCGGCACGTCGAAGTACCGGAACGTGTCGAACGCGCCTACGGTCGTGGACCCCAGCCCGACGGTGTCGGCATAGTCCCAGAGCACGGGTACCCCGGCGGCCTGCATGCCCCAGCTGCCCTCC
>CAZMDO010000160.1:0-5965 GCA_964564445.1 uncultured Ruaniaceae bacterium
TTCGCCGGCGGGCACGTGCTGCTCGAGGACGTGCCCGGCACCGGCAAGACCACGCTGGCCCGGTCCTTCTCCGCCGCACTGGGCGGGGCGTCCCGCCGGATCCAGTTCACCCCGGACCTGCTGCCCGCCGACGTCACCGGCACGTCCGTGTTCGAACCCGGCACCGGCGAGATCACCTTCCGGCCCGGTCCGGTGTTCACCCACGTGCTGCTCGCCGACGAGATCAACCGGGCCGCGGCGAAGACCCAGTCCGCGCTGCTGGAGGTGATGGCCGAACGCACCGTGACCGTGGACGGCGTGGCGCACTCCGTGCCGGAACCGTTCCTGGTGATCGCCACCCAGAACCCGGTCGACCTGGACGGCACCTACCGGCTGCCCGAGGCCCAGCTGGACCGGTTCCTCGTCCGCATCTCCATCGGCTACCCGGACAGCGAGCACGAGATCGCCGTGCTCCGGCCGGGCAGCAGCGCCGGCGTGGTGGCGCAGGTGGCCGAGGTGACCAGCCCGGAGGCCGTGGCCGCCGCCTCGGCGATGCTCCGCGGCCTGCACGTGGCCGACCCGATCCTGACCTACGTCCGCGAGCTGGGCGCTGCCACCCGCGCCGACGAGCGGCTCCGCCTCGGCGCCAGCACCCGGGCGCTGCGGGGGCTGGTTGCCGCCGCGCAGGTGCGAGCCGCCACGCAGGGCCGGCACTACGTGGTGCCCTCGGACGTGCAGCACCTGGCGGTCCCGGTGCTCGCGCACCGGATGGTGCTCACCCGGGACGCGCTGCTGGAGGGTGCCACCTCCGCGGAGGTCATCGCGGCCGCCCTGTCGCGGGTGGAGGCTCCCCGCCCCGTTCCGGCCTAGGAGCATGAGGATGAGCCTCACGCCCACGATCCGTGGCTGGGTCACCCTCGCCGTGTGCGTGGCGGCCCTGGCCGGCGGCGCCTGGACCGGCTACCCGAGCCTGACCGGGCTGGGTGTGGCGCTGCTCGCCGCGCTGGTGGCCGCGCTGGTCAGCGTGCTCGTGCCGGTCCCGGTGCAGATCAGCCGGACCGTCTCCCCGGCACGCGTACCCCGGCTGGGGGAGTGCACCGCCACCATCGAGGTCACCAACACCGCCCCGCGCTGGTCGGTGGCCGTCTCCGGGGTGGACCGGGTCGGGGCGGACCGGGTCGCCTTCGCCCTGCCGCGGCTGCGCCCCGGGGCCAGCGCAAGCACCGAGGTGGACATCCCCACCACCCGCCGCGGGGTGATCACGTTCGGCCCGCTGGTGCTCTACCGGCAGTCCTTCGCCGACCTGCTCCGGGTGCGCCGCGAGCACGGGCAGAGCGCCACCGTGCTGGTCGAGCCCCGTGTGCTGGACGCCGGTGGCCTGCCGCCGGGCGCCCGCCGGGGGCACGTCGGCGCCGAGGAGCGGATCGCCCACGGGGGCACCGACCTGGTCGGCCTGCGCGAGTACGTCCCGGGTGACGACCTGCGCCGGCTGCACTGGGCCACCAGCGCCCGCCGCGGGACCCTGATGGTCCGTGAGGACGCCGACCCGGCCAGCCCGCACCTGACCGTGCTCCTCGACGACCGCAGCTCCTCCTACCAGGTGAGCTCCGCCGTCGACCATGGTGGGGACGACCACGCCACGGAGCAGACCGCACACCAGCAGCGCCGCCCCGAGGGCGACCGATACGGCTTCGAGGAAGCGGTCGACGTGGCGGCCAGCCTGCTCGCCGCCGCCGCGGAGAACGCCTCACCCGCGCGGCTGCTCACCGCCTCCGGCGAGGTGGACCTGGACATCCTCCCGCCGCCCCCGCTGACCGGTGCGACCGGTGTGGACCCCCAGGCGCTCGCCCGGCTGGCCCGCCTGTCCCTGCAGGAGACCTCCGCCCCGGTGCGGCCGCTGACCGGCTCCCCGGACGTGCTCGTGGTGGTCACCGGCGCCGACGCCGACCTCGCTGGGCTGCTGCTCACCGCCTCGGCCGCCCCGGCCGGGGCGATCGTGTGCATCGAGGCGGCACCGGACACGCTGGTCTCCGCCTCCGCGGGCGTGGTGGTCCTGCGCGGCCCGCGCGCCGAGGACCTCACCCGCAGCTGGCGCACGGCGGTGAGCCGATGAAGGGCGCGCTGCTGGGCATCTGGGCCGCCGCCGTGCTGGCCGTCTCCACGGTGCCGCTGGCCGCCGGGTACACCGCCTGGTGGGCGCTGCCGGTGCTGGTCGGCTGCGTCATCGTCCCGACGGCGGTCGTCGCCCTGGGCCGGTGGGCCCGCCTGGGCGCGGGGTGGATCGGGCTCGGCGCGGTGGTGCTCGCCCTGGTCGCGGCGCTCAGCCTGGCCGACGCGGGCCTGCTCACCGACCCGGTGTGGTGGCGGCAGAGCCCGGGTCTGGAGCTGCTCGGCCCGCTGATCGACGCCGTGCCCCGGCTGCTCACCGCACCCCGACCAGCCCCGGCCGAGATCGGCTACCTGGTGCCGGCGGCGCTGCTCACCTGGCTGGTCGCCCTCGGGGTGGCGCTCGCCGTCTCCGCCCGTGGCCGGCAACGCATCGCGCCGCTGGTGGGTGCGGTGGTGCTGCACACCGCCGGGGCGCTGCTGACCACCGGCGACGGCGATCCGTACGGGGCGTACGCGGCCGTCACCGTCGCGGTGCTGCTGCTCGGCTGGGTGAGCATCCCCGCCCGGCGGTCCGCCCGGGCCCCCGCCCCGACCAGGGGAGGCTGGCTGATCGGGGCGAGCGCCGCCGTCATGGTGGGTGCCCTGGCCCTGACCGGGGCGAGCCTGACCGGCGGGCCGGCGTTCGAGCCGCGCACCCTGGTGCCGCCACCGCAGCTGCCCGCCGAGGCGGCCAACCCGCTACCGAACGTGGCGCTGTGGAACTCCCGCGCCGACGACGTGCTGTTCACGCTGACGCCGCGCTCCGAACCGGTGCCCACGCAGGTGCGCCTGGCCGTGCTGCCCGACTTCGACGGCGCCGCCTGGACCCTCGATGCCCGGTTGCGTCAGGTGGGGGTCGTCGCCGAACCCGACCTGCCCCTGGGCACCTGGCGCCAGGAGGTGCGCTATCAGGTGGGTCTGGCCGAGGGCACCGGTGCCTGGCTGCCCAGCCTGGGCCGGGCGACCCAGGTGAGCGGCGCCGACGTGCTGATGGACGTGAACACCGGGGTGCTGGTCACCGCAGGGCGGGCACCGGCCGGCCCGGTGGACCTGACTGCCACGGTGGACGCCCCCTCCGACGAAGCGGTGGACCGCGCCGGGGTGCCACCACCGGAGCAGGCGCGGCGGTACCTGGAGCTGCCGCGGCTGCCGGCCGAGCTCGCCGAGGACGCCCGCACCCGCACCGCGGGCGAGTCGAGCCGGTGGGGCCAGGTGATGGCGCTCGCCGACTACGTGCGCGGCGAACGGACCCTGGACAAGGGGGCGCCGTCGGGCTCCTCCTACGGCCGGATCGCGGAGTTCCTGTACGCCGACGAGGCCGACGGCGGGCAGGTGGGCACCACCGAGCAGTTCGCCGCATCGTTGGCGGTGCTCGCCCGGGCGGTCGGCATCCCGAGCCGCCTGGTGGTCGGGTTCGACCTCACCGACGCCGAGCAGCGCGACGGGGCGCTGGTGGTCACCGGGGAGCAGGCGCGGGTGTGGACCGAGGTGTACCTCGCCCGGGCCGGCTGGCTGCCGGTGGACCCGAGCCCGGACTCCTCGGTGATGACCGAGCACACCCCACCCGACGACGGTGGCGCCGACGGCACCGAGCAGGTGCAGCCGCCGGAGGAGGAACCCAGCGCCGAACCCACGCCGGCACCGGAGCCGGCGGCCACCCCGGCCGGCGCCGACGAGCCCGGACCGGCGTGGCCGGTGTGGCTGCTCGGCGGGACCGGTGGACTGCTCGTGCTGGTGCTCGCCCTTCTGGTGCTCGCCCGGCAGGTGCGCCGGGCCCGGTGGCGCCGCTGTGGAGCACGTGGGGCGTGGGCGCAGCTGCTGGACGCGCTCGTGCTCGCCGGCCGCCCCGCGGTGGCCGCGGCGACCCCGGACGCGCTCGCTGCCGCGCTGGCCGCCGACCCCGGGGTGTCGGTCCAGGCGGTGGCCGACCAGGCGCAGGCAGAGGCCTACGGACCGGACGGCGGAGGCGCCGGGGAGGAGGTGTGGGGCAGTGCGGTGGCCGCCGAGCGGGTGCTGCGCGCGAGCAGCCCGTGGTGGCGCCGGCTGGTCTGGTTCTGCTCACCGGCCGTGCTGCGCCGCCCTCAGCCGGTGCAGGCGGGGGCGGAGGACCCGCTGGCGGCGTCCGCACCGTCCGTGCCTGCCCGGTAGCCGACCACCGCGTAGCAGGTGACCGCATCCGGGTCCAGACCCTCCACCGTGTACTCGGTGGCGGTGGCAGGCAGCTGGGCGAGGATGTCCTCGACCTGGAGGTCGCTGCCGGAGCCGGTGACGCTGAGCACGGTGAGGAAGGCGACGTCGTCGGCGGGAGCGAGCCAGCTCAGCTCGGCGGAGGTGCCATGGTCGACGACCACCAGGTTCTGCGGCGCCAGGTCCGCATCGGAGACGGTCGCCTGCGCTGGGCCGGTGGCGGCGGGCACGCTACCGGTGGCGGTGGGGACGGGGTTCGCGGTGGGCGTCGCGGTCGGGGTGACGGGTGCCTCGTCGCCGCCGATCAGCGCCGAGCCGATGCCGATCGCCGCACCGGCCAGCAGCATCCCGCCGACGAACGCGGCCACCCGGCGCCACCCGCCGCGGGGGCGCTCGGCCTCGGCCGCGGTTGCCGGATAGGGGCCGCTGGTGCCCTCGCCGCCGGCCGGGGCCATCCCGGTGACGTCGGCATCGTCGGGGGCGGGCTCGCGGGAAAGGTGGGCGAGCGCGGACGGGGCGATCGGTGCGCCGGCGGCCGGTGCGGGCGCCTCCGGGTCGGTCGGGGGCGGGCTCGCGGTGCCGGGGGAGGGCGCTGCGGGGCTCGCGGTGCCGGGGGAGGGCGTTGCCGGGCTCGCGGTGCCGGGGGAGGGTGCTGGCGGGCTCTCGGCTGGCGGCGGCGCTCCCGCGGGAGCGCTCACCGGGTGCCACGCCCGGTCCTCGGTACGCAGGGCGCGGAGCCTGGTCAACGCATGTGACGCCGTCGGGACGCGGTCCTCGGGGAGCGGTGCGAGACAGGCCTCGACGAGCTCGGCCAGCCCCTCCGGCAGGTCGTCGCGCCGCAGCGGTCGGCGCTGCCCGGTGCGCACCCGGCGCAGGTAGGCCAGCGCGGTGTCCTCGGCGGGGTCGTCGGCGGCGAACGGGGCCCGGCCGTCCAGCAGGGTGAACAGGGTGGACCCGAGCGACCAGACGTCGTCGGCGACCGTGGGGGCGATCCCGTCCAGGACCTGCGGGGAGGCGTGCCGGTAGGAGAACCGCTCCACCGAGGCGGTGTGGCCGGCGTCGGCCATCCGGGCGATGCCGAAGTCGCTGAGCACGTAGGAGGTCGGCAGCAGCAGGATGTTCTGCGGCTTCACGTCCCGGTGCAGCACGCCACCGGCATGGGCGAACGCGAGCGCATCGGCCACGGCGGTGCCGGCGTCGACCACCTCGGAGGCGGGCAGCGGGCCGTGGCTGCGGAGCCGGTCGTGCAGCGAGCCGAGGTCGTGGAAGTCCATCACCAGGCAGGGCTGCCCGGTGGTCGTGGTGGTGGTGTCCAGCACGGTGACGATGTGCGGGTGCGCCCGGCCCAGCCGCACGGTGATCGCCAGCTCACGCTCGAACCGGGCGACCG
This sequence comes from uncultured Ruaniaceae bacterium, assembly GCA_964564445.1. GTDB lineage: Bacteria > Actinomycetota > Actinomycetes > Actinomycetales > Beutenbergiaceae > Ruania. Next base: position 5,705 of record CAZMDO010000160.1, read on the forward strand.
CCGCGGGCTCGGTCACCTGGATCACCTTGATCGCCACGTCCCGGCCGAGGGAGACCTGCCGGCCGCGGTAGACGATCGAGTCCCCGCCACGGGCGACCTCGGTCAGGTCGGTGTAGCCGGGAACCTCGCACGCCGGCGCGCCGGGGCTGCTGACCGCGGCGACCTGTGCCAGCGGTGTCGGCTCGGGCGGGGCCCAGTCCTCGTCGGCCACATGCCTCCCCTCGCCGATCGCTGCCGTAGGTAGAGGATACGGCGACCGGC
>CAZMDO010000161.1:0-4689 GCA_964564445.1 uncultured Ruaniaceae bacterium
ACGAAGCCGTGTACGAACAGAAGAACCGTCCCGACTGGCTGCCCATCCCGCTGGGTGGCATCCGTCGACTCACCGAGGAGCAGACTGTGGCCGAGAACTCCCCGTCCGACGGCGAGCGGCTGCTCGCCGGGATCTTCCCCAACCCGGGCCCCCGCCCGGGCGAGCCGGAGGCACGCACGGATGCCCCGCCGTCACCCGCGGCAGGTGAGGCCGGCCCCGGCGGCGAGGCGACGCCGTCACCCGCACCGGCAGGTGAGGCCGGCCCCGCCGGCGAGGTGACGCCGTCACCCGCACCGGCCGCTGTGCCGCAGAGCGTGCTGGAGGCGGTGGCCAGCGGTGCCCACTTCGCCCCCCACGACGTGCTCGGCCCGCACCTGGACACCGACCGCGGGGTGGTCACCATCCGTACCGCGGCCCACCTGGCCACCGGTGTCACGGTCCGCACCGCCACCGGATCGCACCCTGCCGAGCACGTCCACGGCGGCATCTGGACGGCCGCCTTCCCCGCCGAGGAGGTGCCCGACTACCGGCTGCAGGTGCGCTACGGCGACGACGAGGTCGAGCGCGACGACCCGTACCGGTTCCTGCCCACGCTCGGCGAGGTGGACCAGCACCTGATCGCCGAGGGCCGGCACGAACGGCTCTGGGAGGTGCTCGGCTCCCGGGTGCGCCGCTACCCGTCGGAGCTGGGTGAGGTCACCGGGGTCTCGTTCGCGGTGTGGGCGCCGAACGCCCGGGCCGTGCGGGTCGTCGGCGACTTCAACGGCTGGGACGGACGCGGGGCGATGATGCGTTCCCTGGGCAGCACCGGGGTGTGGGAGGTGTTCCTGCCCCACCTCGCGGCCGGCCAGCGGTACAAGTACGAGATCTGCCTGTCCGACGGGTCCTGGCACATGAAGGCCGACCCGATGGCCCGGGCCACCGAGGTGCCGCCGGCGACCGCGTCGGTGGTCACCGAGAGCAGCTACACCTGGGGCGACCAGGAGTGGATGACCGCCCGCGCTGCCGCCGACCCGCACGCGGCGCCGCTGAGCATCTACGAGGTGCACCTGGGCTCCTGGCGGCAGGGCCTGAGCTACCGGGAGCTCGCCGAGCAGCTGGTGGAGTACGTGCAGTGGATGAACTTCACCCACGTGGAGCTGCTGCCGGTGGCCGAGCACCCGTTCGGCGGGTCCTGGGGCTACCAGGTGACCTCCTACTACGCGCCCACCTCCCGGTTCGGCAGCCCGGACGACTTCCGCTACCTGGTGGATGCCCTGCACCAGGCCGGGATCGGGGTGATCGTGGACTGGGTGCCCGCGCACTTCCCGAAGGATGCGTGGGCGCTGGCCCGGTTCGACGGCACCGCGCTGTACGAGGACCCCGACCCGCTGCGCGGGGAGCAGAAGGACTGGGGCACCTACGTGTTCAACTTCGGCCGCAACGAGGTGCGCAACTTCCTGGTGGCCAACGCGCTGTACTGGCTCACCGAGTTCCACGTGGACGCGCTGCGGGTGGACGCCGTGGCCTCGATGCTCTACCTGGACTACTCCCGCGAGGCCGGGCAGTGGCGCCCGAACGTGCGCGGCGGGCGGGAGAACCTGGAGGCGATCCAGTTCCTGCAGGAGACCAACGCCACCGCCTACCGGGTGGCACCGGGCACGATGATGATCGCCGAGGAGTCCACCGCCTGGCCGGGGGTGACCACGCCCACCTCCCACGGCGGCCTGGGCTTCGGGCTGAAGTGGAACATGGGCTGGATGAACGACACCCTGCGCTACCTGGCGGAGGAGCCGATCAACCGGCGCTACCACCACGGGGAGCTGACGTTCTCCCTGGTGTATGCCTTCTCCGAGCAGTTCGTGCTGCCGCTCAGCCACGACGAGGTGGTGCACGGCAAGGGGTCGCTGTGGCAGAAGATGCCCGGCGACCTGTGGGCCAAGCTCGCCGGGGTGCGGCTGCTGCTGGCCTACCAGTGGACCCACCCGGGCAAGAAGCTGCTGTTCATGGGCTCGGAGTTCGCGCAGAACACCGAGTGGAACGAGGCGCAGTCGCTGAACTGGGCGCTCGGGGACACCCCCTCGCACGCGGGGGTCCGGGAGATGCTGCGCCGGCTGAACGCCCTCTACCGCGACCACCCGGCCCTGTGGGCGGACGACTTCACCCCCGCCGGGTTCGAGTGGCTGGAGGCCAACGACGGTGACCACAACGTGCTCGCCTACCTGCGCAAGGGTGGCGGTGAGGAGCTGGTGGTGGTGGCCGGCTTCGCCGGTACCCCGCACGAGGGCTACCGGGTGGGCGTGCCGGCCGACGGCGCCTGGGTGGAGCTGCTCAGCACCGACCATCCCGACTTCGGCGGGTCCGGCGTGGTGAACACCGGCGAGCTGGCCGCCGAGCCGGTGCCCTGGCACGGTCGCACCCACTCGCTGCAGCTGCGGGTGCCCCCGCTCGGGGTGAGCATCCTGCGCCGCGCCTGAGAACGCGGCCCGCCCTCGGGTCGTCCTGCCCAGCGGGGCCGCTGGCCCCCGCCTGGGCGGACGAGCTCGGGCGAGGGCGGGTCAGTACAGGGCGATCGCCAGGTCGCGGCGGGCCTTGACCACGGCCGGGTCCGCCTCCGGTGCGATCCGGAACAGCTCGAGCAGGCGCAGCCGGGCGCGTTCCCGGTCCTCGCCCGCGGTCACCCGGACCGCCTGCAGCAGCCGGGCGTAGCCCTCGGCGAGGCGCCCGCCGGCCACCTCGAGGTCGGCGGCGGGCAGCTGGGCGTCCAGGTCACCGGCCTTCGCCTCGGTAGCACGCTGGAGCACCTGGGCCGGGTCCAGGCCGGCGATCCGCTGCAGCAGCTGCACCTGGGCGAGCCCGGCAGCGGCCTCGGCATCGGCGGGGTTCTCGGTGATGGCCTGCTCGAACGCGGCGACCGCGGCGTCGAGGTCGTCGGCCTCGATGGCGTCGTAGGCAGCCTGCAGGTGCGGCGGCAGCGGCGGCTCGGCCGGCTCCTCACCGTCCTCGGGCTCCTGGCCGGTGTCCACCTGGCCGGTCACGCCGTTCTCCTTCGCCAGCTGCAGCAGCTGGTCGAGCACGGGGCGGATCTGCTCGGCCGCGGGTGCCCCCTGGAACAACGGCACCGGCTGGCCCTTGAGCACCGCCATCGCGGCCGGCACGGCCTGCACCTGGAACGCCTGCGCCAGCCGGGGGTTGGCGGCCACGTCGATGCGGGCGAGCAGGAACTTGCCGCGCTGCTCGGTGACCAGCGTCTCCAGCGTGCTGTTCAGCTGGATGCTCTGCCCCTCACCGACCTGCCAGAGCAGGACCAGCACGGGCACCTCGTTGGACCGTTGGATGACGTCGTTGAACGTCTCTTCGGTGACGTCGGTGACCAGGCCCTCGGGGGTGGCCGCGTTCGGCGGCGGGGGCGGCGGGGCGGCGAGGGCGGACAGGTCCACGGCGCCGTGCAGATTGATCGACGGAGGGGGCTGCTGACTCATGGTCTCGATCCTAGTTCTCGCTCAGTGGTCTCAGGCACACCGGTCCGGGTCGCGCGGGCACTCCCGGGAGACGTCGGCGAGCACCCGTTCGGCGCCGAGCACCGTCACCTGGCCGTCCTCGGTGCCCTCGGCCGGCACGTACATGGCGACCATGGTGCGGAAGGAGGCGATCAGGGAGTCCTCCAGGTAGACCAGGCTGCCGTCCTCGGGGTCCAGGGCCTCGATGTGCGGGGAGGGGATGGTGATCTCCGAGCCGGAGATGGTCTTGGTGAACTTCTGCTCGGTGGTCATCTCCCCGACGACGATGTAGCCGCCGTCCTCGGTGGCCAGGGCGATCACGGGCGCGTCGGTCGCACTGGTGCTGTGGGAGAACGTGCCCGCCTCGTCGACCACGTCCAGGTTCTCCGCCTCGTCCCGGAACAGGGTGTAGAACTCGTCGTCCTCCAGCGCGAACGTGCCGGCGTAGTCGCTGTCCTCACCCTTGGTGAGGATGTCCGCGTACTGGCCGACCACGTCGGCAGGTGGCACCAGGAACCCGGAGGCGTCGGCGGGCACCTGCTCGCTGCCGGTGGCCGGTACCGCGGTCGGCGGCATCTGGGTGCCCGGCAGCAGCCGCACCCAGTGGTGCAGCTTGTACGGCGAGCGCGGGTCGGCCTGCTCGAGGGTGAGCAGCAGCGGCACGTTCGCCCCGTCGGCGATCTCGGTGACGACCATCATCGTGCGCGGCCAGTCGGCGGAGACCGAGACGACCTCGGCCTGCGGGGAGGTGATCAGCGTGCGCGGGGTGTAGGCGTTCTCCCCGTCGGCGGTCGCCGCGGCGAGGCGGTACTCGGCGGCCCGGATGCGCAGGGCCGGATCCTCCACCCGGGGGGCGAGCAGCTCGGCGTCGCCCTCCTCGTCGGCAGCGGTGATCACCGCGTCCAGGTCGGTGAGGATGCGCTCGATGCGCGGCTCGTCGAGGACCGGCATGGTGGCCGGCGCCTCCGGCTGCGGGTCCGGGGAGGGCAGCGGGATGGCGCACCCGGCGAGCAGGCTCAGCGCCGCCAGCGCGGTCAGCCCGGCGCTCGCGCGGCGGGTGGTGCTGCGCTTCATCGGTGTCCCTCCTCGTCGTCTCGAGCGATGTCGATACCGGTGGGCTCGGTGGTGGTGTCGTTGTCCGCGGGCTCGGCGTCGGCGGGCTCGGCGTCCGCGGGCTCGGCGTCCGCGGGCTCGGCGTCCGGGGCCGTGG
>CAZMDO010000161.1:4789-5935 GCA_964564445.1 uncultured Ruaniaceae bacterium
GGGCTCGGCGTCCGGGGCCGTGGTCAGGCCCCAGGTCTGGCGCCAGGAGGCGCCCGAGGCCTGCGGGTTGGGTTCGTCGACGGCGTCGCTCGCCCGGGCAGCATCGCTGCCGGCGTCGTCCTCGGCGTCATCGAGCGCTCGGTCGGGTGTGCTACCGGGCGCTGCCCCGGCTGTGGACTCCGCCTCGGTCCGCTTGCGCCGCTGCCACCAGCGCCGAGGCTTCTCCTCGCCCTCGGCAGGAGAGTCGGTGGCTCCCGCCTCCGGGGCGCCCTCCTCGCTGGTGGGTGCGCCCTGCCAGGCCAGGCCGAGCTCGCCGCCGGGTTCGGGGCCCACGCCGCGCCCCGGTGCCGGGGACTCATAGGTGCTGACCGGGCCGGCCTGCTCCCCGGTGCGGCCGCTGCGCACCCACTCGTCCAGGTCGTTGGCAGCGGAGGCGGGTGCGGCTGACGTACCGCCGGTCTCGGTGCCCTCCTCAGCGCCGTCCGGGGTGCCGGCCTCAGCCTGCTGGCCGTCAGCGCCGGCGCCGGCCGGCTCGCTGGGCGCTCCGGTGAGGATGGCGGTCCACTCGCTCGGGCTCTCCTCGGGCTCCTCGGCCGGGGACGGACCGGATGCGGGCGTCGTGGGTTCTGCCGCGGAACCAGCGGTGGCGGTGCTGGCCGCGGTCGCTGCCCCCGGTTTGCGGCCTGCCGCGCGGGCGGCCTCCCGGATCTGGCGACGGGTGAGCGGAGTGCCGTCCTCAGCGGTGGTGGGGACGGTGGGTACGTCCTCGCCCGCGCCGGCCCAGCGAGCGCGGCGCGCGCGCCGCTCCTCCCGGTGCACCAACAGCTCCACGACCAGCCAGACCAGGCCGATCAGGAAGAGCACACCGCCGACGATGAGCCCCGGGACCACCAGCGGGGTGGTCACCTCGCGGGTCCAGGTCATCGAGACGTCCGGCGCCGGTTGGGTGCCGTCGGTGGCGACGAGCATCATCCACCGGCCCTCGACCTGGGACCAGTCGTAGGTCAGCTCGCCGGTGCCGGTGACCTCCTCGATCCACAGGTCGGAGCCAGCGGGGTCCGGCACGGCGGCCTCCGCCGAGCCCTCCTCGCTCTCGCCCTCGCCGCCGGCGTCCTCGGCCGCCTCGTCCGTGGGGCTGGCGTCCTC
>CAZMDO010000162.1:0-5925 GCA_964564445.1 uncultured Ruaniaceae bacterium
CCAGGTCCTCGCCCACCTCGACTCCCTCACCCAGTCGATCTTCCACGACATGTTCTCGGGGTCGAGATGGCCAGAGGCCCCCCTTGAAGCTGTAGTGCGTAAGGGCACGGTAGTCACGTACGGAATTGTGCAGGCGGGGGACGAGGTCACTGGAGGTGTACCTTACATCAGGACAGGGGACCTGGTGGATGGCAAGATCGACGTTGATCGACTCCGTCACACATCGCCTGATATTGCTCGTCGGTTCGAGCGATCAAGGCTGCAGGAGGGCGACATAGTCATGAGTATTCGGGCAACTGTGGGCACAACCGCCGTCGTGCCACCTCAGCTAGCTGGGGCGAATCTAACGCAGGGAACCGCGCGCATATCGCCAGGTGAGCACGTCAGAGGGCATTATTTGCTGGGGTACCTGCGCTCTGAACTAGCTCAACGCTGGATCCGGAGCCGGGTTAAGGGCGCCACCTTTCGTGAGATAACACTGGGCCGTCTTCGCGAATTGCCTGTTCCAGTGCCGCCTGCAAAAGAGCAAGAGGAATATGGAACTCGAATTGAGTACGCGAACGCCGTCTATTCCCGAGCCGTCGGCGCACTAGCAGCCGACGACGAGCTCTTCGCCTCCCTCCAGTCCCGCGCCTTCCGAGGAGAACTCTGATGTCCATGCCCACATGGGACGAGTTCATGGTCCCCGTTCTTCGGCTGATGTCCGACGGTGACGTGCGTCGGCTCCGAGAGTTGCGCGATGAGACTGCGGATCGGGAGAACCTCACCGACGAGCAACTCGCCGAGCTGCTTCCTTCTGGACAATCCAAGGCCGCCAATCGGATCGGCTGGGCGGCTTCCTACCTGACCCGCGTGGGCGCGTTGCGGAGACCGTCTCGTGGTCACTACGTCATTACGGATGTGGGACGCGATCTCCTCGCGGGTCACCCGGAGGGCATCTCTGAGAGTGACTTGCGTGCGCTGGTGCGTGAAGGGGATGAGTGGTGGCTCGCGAAGCGCAGTCCAGGCGGGGGCTCTAGCTCGGCCGCGCCGCCCATGGAGCCGTCGGTCACGGCCCTCGACCCTGTCGAACAGATCGAAGACGGCGTCTCGCGCATCCACGCCGAGGTTGCCGCGGACTTGCTTGGTCGCCTACATGCGAACGAACCAGCGTTCTTCGAGCAGGCGGTGCTCGACCTGCTCATCGCCATGGGCTACGGCGGCGCCGAAGGGCACGCCACCCGCACCCAGCTCTCCAACGATGGCGGAATCGACGGCATCGTCGACCAAGACGCCCTCGGCCTCAGCCGCATCTACGTGCAAGCAAAGCGCTACGCCGTCGATGCCGCCGTCAGCCGACCGGAGATCCAGGCCTTCGTCGGTGCACTGCACGGGAACCAGGCCAACCAGGGCGTGTTCATCACCACGGCGCGCTTCAGCCGTGGCGCACAGGAGTACGCCGGCTCGGTGCCGACCAGAGTGGTCCTCATCGACGGCGCCCGGCTCGCCAGCCTGATGATCCGCTACGGCGTCGGTGTGCAGACCAAGCGCACCGTCAACATCGTCGAAGTCGATGAGGACTTCTTCGAATGATCTCGTCCGTCAGCTGCGCAGGCACCGTGCTGAGTCGATGCTTGGGGAGCTCGTGATGGCGCGCGTGTACATGTACGCCGACGAAACCGGCGATCTTGGATACGGCAGTGACGCGCCATACTTCGGTATCGGCACCGCGACGTACCGCGGCGAGCACTCTCAGGCCCTGTGGGCAGGCTTGGAGCTCCGAACGCAGCTGGAGGCGAAGGGCGTCCGGGTGCAGCACGGACTTCATGCGAAGAACGACAGTCGGAGTACCCGCAGTGCGATGTTCGATGTCATTGCCCATCAGGCACCGCGGTTCGACACGACCTTCCTCTATAAGGAGAACGCCTATGCTCGCGTGCGGCAGCGAGGTCCGGTCTACCTCTACCAGCAAGCGATCTACCTGCACTTCAAGGAGATCTTGCGGCAAGTCTCCTGCGCAGGGGACGAGGTCTTCGTGATTGCCGGTCACCTGCAGACGAATGCCAAACGTGCTGCAAGCTATCAAGCTGTTCGCGCAGTGTGCGGCCAGATCGCTACCGACCGCACAGTGGAGCCCTGCGTCTGGGATGCGCCTAGTTCGTGGGGTATCCAGGTTGCCGACTACGGACTGTGGAGCACGCAACGGGTACTCCTTGGACGGACGAGTCTGTGGCACGTGCGGTGCGTAGAACCCACCTTGAAGTCGGTCTTCAATCCGTGGGGGACACCGTAGCTGGGCGTGAGGCGAGCCGGCTATCTGGTTACCCCAGAAGCGGTCCCCTGGACCTCTTGTCACCGGCTCACTTCAAGTATGACCCATCCTCCGGCGAGGTCAAGTAGCGGCACGGTGTCCCTCGTATACGGCAGGATAGGCACCAGCCGCGCGCACGAGAGGGGACGACATGGGCAACTTCACCTTCCTGCGCGAAGCGCTGCCCGCCGTGCACGCCGACTGTGCCCGCGCAGAGTCCTACCTCACCAGCGACCCCCGCTCGGCCTGCTTCTATGCGCGCCGGGCGGTCGAGCTGCTCACCCGACACCTCTACGACCTGTGGGACCTGCCCGAGCCATACCGGGACGACCTGGCCGCCCGCATCAACGACGCGACGTTCAAGACCAAGGTGGGCAACGCCGTCGGGCAGAAGCTGAACCTGATCCGCAGCCTCGGCAACCGCGCCGTGCACGACACCCAGCCCATTCCGACGAACGCCGCCGTGCACGCGCTGCGCGAGCTGCACCACGTGATGGTCTGGGCAGGATTCCACCACACCGAGCATCCGGAGGCCGTTCCCACGCAGCAGGCGTTCGATCCCTCGGTTGCTGCCAAGGCCGCGCCGCTCTCCCGCCAGGAGGTCCAGCGCCTGGCGAAGAAGTTCGCCGAGCAGGACGAGGAGCACGCCAAGCAGCTGCAGGCCAAGGACGACCTGCTCGCGGCGCACGAGGCCGAGATCCAGACGCTGCGAGCACAGGTCGCCGAGGCGCAAGCAGCCAAGTCCCCCGCTGACGATCGCGACTACAACGAGGCCGAGACGCGGGACGCGTTCATCGACGAACTCCTGCACGAAGCCGGCTGGCCGCTGGATGCCGAACGCGACCGCGAGTACCCGGTGACCGGTATGCCGAACGCGCACGGCACGGGGTATGTGGACTACGTGCTCTGGGGCGCCGACGGCCTCCCGCTCGCGGTCGTCGAGGCCAAGCGCACCAGCAAGAGCCCCCAGGTCGGGCAGCAGCAGGCGGTGCTGTACGCAGACTGCCTGGAGCAGGAGTTCGGCCGGCGCCCGGTGATCTTCTACACCAACGGGTACGAGCACTGGCTCTGGGACGACGCCGCCGGCTACCCACCGCGCCAGGTGCAGGGCTTCTACACCCGAGACGAGCTGGAGCTGCTCATCCAGCGCCGTCAGACCCGGCGCCCGCTGGCTGGCGCGCCGATCGACTCGGACATCGTGGAGCGCCCCTACCAGCACCGCGCCATCGCGGCAGTCGATGCGGCCTTCGACGCCAAGCAACGGGAAGCGCTGCTCGTGATGGCCACCGGCTCGGGCAAGACGCGCACCGTCATCGCCCTGGTCGATCAGCTGATGACGCAGGGCTGGGTGAAGCGGGTGCTGTTCCTGGCCGACCGCACGGCCCTGGTGAACCAGGCCACCGGCGCGTTCAAGGGCCACCTCCCCTCCGCCACCACCGTCAACCTCGTCACCGACAAGGTCGCGGACGGGCGGGTGTACGTCTCCACGTATCCCACGATGCTCAACCTGATCAACCGGGTCGACGGCGCGCGCCGCCTCTTCGGGCCCGGCTACTTCGACCTGGTCGTCATCGACGAGGCGCACCGGTCCGTCTACGCCAAGTACGGGGCCATCTTCGACTACTTCGACGCCATGCTGGTCGGTCTCACCGCCACGCCCAAGGACGAGGTGGACCACAACACCTATCGGCTGTTCCACCTGGAGGACGGCGTCCCCACCGATGCCTACAGCCTCGAGGAAGCCGTCAGGGACGGCTGGCTCGTCCCGCCGAAGGGTGTGGCGGTCGGCACGAAGTTTCTCCGTTCCGGCATCCGCTACCAGGACCTCACCGACGAGGAGAAGGACCAGTGGGACAGCCTGGACTGGGGTGAGGACGAACCGCCGGACGAGGTCGGCGCCGAGGAGCTGAACCGGTTCCTGTTCAACGAGGACACCGTGGACAAGGTGCTCGCCACGGTGATGAGCGAGGGCTACAAGGTGGCCGGTGGCGACCGGCTCGGAAAGACGATCATCTTCGCCAAGAACCAGGCGCACGCCGAGTTCGTGCAGCGCCGGTTCGACATCGGCTGGCCCGAGTACGCCGGCCAGTTCGCCCGCGTGATCACCCACGGCAGCCCGTATGCCCAGTCCCTCATCGGCTCCTTCTCGATCACGGACAAGGCGCCGCACATCGCGATCAGCGTGGACATGCTGGACACCGGGATCGACGTTCCTGAGGTGGTCAACCTCGTCTTCTTCAAGATGGTCCGGTCGAAGTCGAAGTTCTGGCAGATGATCGGCCGCGGAACCAGGTTGCGCCCTGACCTGTTCGGCCCCGGGCAGGACAAGCAGGACTTCCTCGTCTTTGACTTCTGCGGCAACCTGGAGTTCTTCAGCCAGGATCTCCCGGGTGCTGAAGGGGCACTGCAGAAGTCCCTCACCCAGCGGATCATGGAGTCTCGCCTGGAGCTGATCACCACGCTTGATCTCGACGGCGGAGCTCCCGATCTGCGGTCCTCTTCCGCTGATCTGTGGCACGAGTTCGTCGCGGGTATGACGGTGGACAATGTGCTCGTTCGACCGCACCGGCGCGCGGTGGAGCGGTTTGCTGATCGCGCGGCGTGGGAGTCGCTCTCCCGCGAGGACGCCGAGCGCGCCCTCGAGCTGGCCGGCCTGCCGAGTGCGGCGAAGGACCCGGACGAGGCCGCCAAGCGGTTCGACCTGCTGATCCTGCGCCGTCAGCTCGCCGATCTCCAGGGTGACGCTGCTACCGCCGAGCGTGTCCGCGAGTCGGTCCAGGCCATCGCCGGGCAGCTGCTCGCCAAGACAGCGATCCCCTCGGTGGCCGAGCAGGAAGTGCTGATCGAGTCGGTGGCCGGTGATCAGTGGTGGGTGGACGTCACCCTCAGCATGCTGGAGCTCGCCCGGCTCCGGCTGCGCTCCCTCGTGCAGTTCGTGGAACGTACCGCACGCAAGCCGGTGTACACGGACTTCGAGGACACGGTGGGTGATGCGACCTTCGTCGAGCTGCCCGGCATCACCCCGGGAACCGACTTCGACCGGTTCCGCGCGAAGGCGGAGGCCTACCTGCGTCAGCACATCGACCACGTGGCGTTGCAGCGCTTGCGCCGCAACAAGCCCCTCACTCCAGCGGATCTGGCTGCGTTGGGCGACATGCTCCGGGCGGCTGGTGGCGACGACTCCCACCTGTCCCAGGCCTCGGAGCAGACCGGGGGTCTTGGACTGTTCATCCGTTCGCTCGTGGGGCTGGATCGTCAGGCGGCCCAGGAGGCGTTCGCTGCCTTCCTGGACAACGGTCGGTTCACCGCGGACCAGATCCGGTTCGTGAACCTGATCGTCACCGAGCTGACGGCGAACGGTCAGATGGAGGTCGGCAGGCTCTACGAGTCGCCCTACACCGACTATGCCCCCACCGGGCCCGACCTCCTCTTCCCCGATGCCATGGACCAGCTGGTGGAGATACTCGAGGAGGTGCGCGCCAACGCTGCGCCAGCCGGTGTGGCGTGACGAGTGCATCAGCGCTGGGCCGCGCCTACGCGCCTACGCGCCCGCGAGACCGAGCGCGTCAGCCGTGTCCTTCCGGAGCTCCAGGGCCCAGTCCTCGTTGGTGTTCATCTCCCGGCCGAGGGAGGGC
>CAZMDO010000163.1:0-1503 GCA_964564445.1 uncultured Ruaniaceae bacterium
ACTGGCTGAACTGGTGCAACGGTTCCACCGCCACCGGTCTGCTGGTCGCCGCCGCGGGCGGTGCCCGCACCCGCACCGGTCCGGACTTGCTGGTTCTCGCCGAGGGCTACCGGTGGCCGTTCCCCACCGGGGGCGCCTTCACCGTGGGTGACGTGGTCATCAGCCGGCACCAGCTGGACCGGCTGCAGGCCCGTCACCCTCGGGTGCTGGTGCACGAGGAGCGGCACAGCCGGCAGTGGATGGTGCTCGGACCGGCGTTCCTGCCGCTCTACCTGCTCGCGATGGGCTGGTCGTGGCTGCGCACCGGGGACCGCGCCGCCCGCTGCTGGTTCGAACGGTCCGCCGGGCTGGCCGACGGCGGCTACACCGACGTGCCGGTCCGGCCCGTGGGTGCGGCGCTGCGCGCAGCGCTCACCAGCGCGGGTGCACCTCGGCCCGGAACCGCGCGTCGTAGAGCTCGCGCACCGCGGCCATGAAGTCCTCGCCGAGCGGCGGTACCGACCCGGCCGCGGCGTTGGACCGGGCCTGGCTGAGGCTGCGGGCGCCCGGGATCACCGTGCTCACGCCGGGCTGCTGCGCGACCCAGGCGAGCGCGGCGGTGGCCGGCTCCAGCCCCTGCGCCGCGGCCAGCTCCGCGAACTCGCGGGCCGCCGCCACCCCGGTGCCGTAGTCCACGCCGGAGAACGTCTCCCCCACGTCGAAGGCCTCGCCGTGGCGGTTGAAGCTGCGGTGGTCGTTCGCCGCGAACACGGTCTCGCGGGTGTAGCGGCCGCTGAGCAGCCCGCTGGCCAGGGGCACCCGCGCGATCACACCCACCCCGTGGTGCTGCGCGGCGGGCAGCACCTCCTCGAGCGGCTTGAGCCGGAAGGCGTTCAGGATGATCTGCACGGTGGCCACCCGTTCGCGGACGATCGCCTGCATCGCCTGGGCCACGGTCTCCACGCTCACCCCGTAGGCGGCGATCGCCCCCTCCTCGACGAGGGTGTCCAGCGCGTCGAAGACCTCCTCGGAGGCATAGACCTCGCTCGGCGGGCAGTGCAGCTGCACCAGGTCGAGCGTGTCGACCCCGAGGTTGCGGCGAGAGCGGTCGGTCCAGGTGCGGAAGCTGGCGAGCGTGTAGTTCTCGGGCAGCTGCTCCACGCGCCGGCCCATCTTGGTGGCGACGGTCAGGGCGGCGTCCGGGTGCTGCGCGCGCCAGGTGCCGATGAGGCGTTCGCTGCGTCCGTCCCCGTACACGTCGGCAGTGTCGAAGAAGGTCACCCCCGCCTCGGCCGAGGCGTCCAGGACGGCGAGCGCGTCCCGTTCACTGACCTCGCCCCAGTCCGCGCCGAGCTGCCAGGTGCCGAGGCCGATGACCGAGACGTCGCGGCCGGTGCGGCCCAGAGTGCGGTGTTCCATCTGCCCACCGTAGCCGCAGGTCGCCGGCCCGCCTGCGGTCGGGGCCGGCCGCCGGTCGCGGGCCCGCCGCGCTAGTCCTGGGCCGGGCGGTCGGCGCCCGGTGCG
>CAZMDO010000163.1:1603-5900 GCA_964564445.1 uncultured Ruaniaceae bacterium
TCGATCTTGGCGGTGGTCAGCCGCGGCAGCGCGAGGAGCAGCAGCACCACGTAGGCTGCGCCGGCGAGCAGGAACGGGGCGCGCAGCGCCCACTCCCGGCCGAGGAACGGTTCCCCGGCGGAGACGAGCAGCCCGCCGAGCAGGGTGCCCAGGGAGATCGTGCCCCAGCCGAAGAACCGGTACACCGAGTTCACCCGGCCGAGCAGCTGGTCGGGGATGATCCGCTGCCGCAGGGACACGGTGATCACGTTCCACAGCACGATCGCCACGCCGCTGGCCACACCGGCCAGCCACACCACCACCGCCGAGGACGTCAGCCCGATCACGGTGAATGTCACCGCCTCCACGCCGATCGCCGCGAACAGGCTGATGCCCGGGGTGAGCCGTGCGGCAAGCCGGTCGGCCACCAGGGAACCGAGGAACGCCCCGACCGCTGTGCCGGTGATGACGGCACCGAACTGCCAGCCCTCGAAGAGCCCGAGCACCTCCTGGACGAACAGCACCATCAGCACGAATGCGATCGAGGAGAGCATGTTCATCCCGCCGAGCATGAACGCCAGGGTGCGCAGCAGCCGGTGCCGCCACAGCCAGATGAAGCCCTCGGACATCTCGGCGCGCCAGCGGATCCTGCCGGCCGTCGTCTGGCCCTTGGGGCGGAACTGGCCGGACAGCGCCACGATCAGCACCACCCCGGCGGTGAGCAGGCCCGCGTTCAGGAAGAACGGCAGCGCCAGGGCCACCGCGACCAGCACACCGCCCAGCGGCGGGCCGACGAAGTTGTTCATCGCGGTCTCGGCGCCCCAGAGGCGGCCGTTGGCCCGCTCCAGGTTGTCCTTGCTGACCACCGAGGCCATCAGCGTCTGTGCGGAGTTGTCCCGGACCACCTCGCAGAAACCGAGCAGCAGCGCGAGCACGCAGAGCAGGGTGAGCAGCAGGGCGGCGCTGGCAGGCGGCGAGGCAGTGCCGGCGGCGAGCGCCTCCGGGTGCGGCAGCGCGTCCTGGTGCACCAGCACCACGGCGGCGAAGGCGGCGATCAGTGCCACCCGGACCACGTCCATCGAGGCGACCAGCACCCGGCGGTCGTAGCGGTCGGTGATCACCCCGGCGGGCAGGGAGAACACCAGCCAGGGCAGCCGGGAGGCGAGCCCGACGAGGGCGATGGCGGTGGGGTCGCGGGTGATCGCCGAGGCGAGCCAGAGCATGGCGACGCTCATCAGCCCGTCGCCCAGGTTGGTCATCGTGGCGGAGGCGAACAGCTTCCAGTAGTTGCCGCCCAGCGGCCGGCGGGGCTCCCGCGGGAGCGTTCCCTCCGCTGCGGTCATCCCTCGTCCCCGTCGCTGACCGGCAGGCCGCTCGCCTCACCCGCCGGCAGGCCGCTCGCCCCACCCGCCGGCAGGCCGGTCTGCTCACTGGGGAACACGCCGTAGACCATCGCGTAGGTGACGTCCCCGGAGCGGGGCTGGTCAGCGAACTCCACCAGCAGGTCGGCGAGCCGGTCCCGGAACTCGCCCACCCGCTCGACCGGCAGGCGCACGTCGCGCCGGTTGACGTCCAGGATCCCGTCCACCTCGCCCCCGGCAGCGGTCGCGGCCTCCTCCAGGTGCCCCACCTCGGCAGCCGCACGCTCCAGGATGCGCTGGGCGTCCCCTACCGCAGCGTCCACCCGGTGGTAGTAGAAGATCCGGGCCGTCCGGCCCCAGTACTTGGCCACCAGGGCACGGACCTTCACCGTCCGCACCACGTGCAGCAGACCGGCCTCGGCCAGCACCTGCACGTGGTGCCCCACGGTGCCCTTGGGCTTGTCCAGCGCGGCGGCGAGCTCGGAGATCGTGGCCGCCCGCTCGCTGAGCAGGGCCACGATCCGCTGGCGGGTCTCCTCGAACAGGGCGCGGTACTGCGCGGGGTCCTCAAGGGTGAGGCCGTCGGCGAGCGGGTAGTCCGGCACCGCCGGTGCCGACCGCGCCGGTTCCGGTGGCGCCGACGACTCGTCGGGGTCTGCCGTATGGTCTGCCATCCCCGTATGGTCGGACAATCCCGACCATTAAGTCAAGACCTCGTTCGGCTCGCACCCCCTCGAGAACGTCAATAGAACCCGGTCACGGGTGCCCGATCCCTAGTGACCTTGTGCGGGCGCGCGCCCGGGGAGCAGAAAGTCCGCGCTGATCACGGCGGTGACGTCCACGTCACCCGGCTCCAGCGCGAGCCCGCCGGCTCCCGACCCTGGGGCAGCGGCGCCGCGGATCGCCATCGGCACCGGACCACCGCCACCACCACCGGTCACGTTGGGCCGCAGACCGTCCTCGAACACGCCCTCCAGCTCGGGAGCCCCGGCGCCGATCGCACTGGCGTAGTCGCTGGCCCGCGCGACGGCGTCCGACAGCGCCGCGGCCCGCGCCTTCGCCTCGGCCTCCCGCCGTGCCTGCTGGGTGAGCTCCCAGGAGATGCCCTGCACGTTCACCCCACGGCGTTCGCTCACCGCCGCCACCCAGGCGGCGAGCGCCTCGAAGTCCTGGAACCGCACCAGCACCTGAGAGGCGGCGCGGAACTTGGTCACGGTGGTGTCGGAGTCCTTCACGTACTCCTTGAAGGCGTGGCTGTGCACCTGCTCGGCACCCCACCAGGTCGCTGCACCGGAGTCCACCTGGGCGCGGGCCTGCTCGGCGACCTGGTTGTGCACGCTCGTGCTCTCGGCGAGCACGGCGGCGCGGTCGCGGCCCTCCAGGGAGACGGCGAGACGCACCTGGGCACGCATCGGTCGGTGGCTGTGGGTGGCGCGGCCGTGCACGCTGATCCGGATCATCGTCCCAGCGTGCCACCGGGGGCGGCTGGACGGTAGGGCTCGGCGGGCTGCGTCCCTCGAGCACCCGCCCCGACCTCGGCGGTCAGCCCTGGCGCGCGTTCGCCCTCGCGTCGGCGACGAAGTCCTCGGCGCCGTCCCAGCCGGCGATCTCCATCATCCCGCCCGGGATCGGCTGGGCGAGGGTCGGAGCGCTGACCACGTCACCGTCGACCAGAATGGCCAGCCGCGGGTGGGGCAGCTCAGCGGCACGTGCGGTGAGGTCGTAGAAGGCCTCCCCGTCCGCGTCGGTCAACGTCAGGTTCAGCACCTGCTCGCCGGAGTCCGCGCCGGACGGCGTCACCGGCGTGGCCATCGTCAGCTCCTCCAGCTCGGTCACCTCAATCCCGTCGCCGAGCAGCAAGCACTCGTCCTGCTCCGGACTGGGCAGGTAGTCGCCGGAGCACGGAGGCTGACCGGTCTCGGTCACGATGGCCAGCTCGATCGGCTGGGCAAGGTCGACCGGTGCGGACGGTGCAGCGTCCGCGCTGCTCGAGGAGGTCGACCGGTCGCGGCTCTGATCCGGGCTCGGGTTCTGCCCTGGGTCCTGGTCGGGCGGTGCCAGCAGGCTGCACCCGGTCAGCCCCGCTGCCGCCGCCAACCCGGCGACCACGGTCAGCAGCGCCCCAGCCGCGGGCCGCGCCCTGCGGCCGGACCTCTGGCTCCCTGGCGTCCCTTTCCGCATCGCGGACCAGCATACGGCCTACCAGCCACCCGGGTCAGGCCCTGCTGCCGTCCGGTCGCCACAGCCCGGAGCAGCCGCGCCGGTGGCTGCCGACCAGGTGGGTGTCCACCAGTCCGATCGCCTCCATCAGCGCGAACATCGTGGTCGGCCCCACGAAGCGGAACCCGCGGCGGCGCAGGTCCTTGGCCAGTGCCACCGACTCCGTCGACGTGGTGGGCACCTCGGCCGGCACGGTCGGCACCGGGGTGCGCTCCGGCCGGTAGGACCAGACCAGCTCGGCCAGCCCGCCGTCCTCCCGCAGCTGCACGGTCGCACCGGCGTTGGCGATGGTCGCCTCGATCTTCGCCCGGTTGCGGATGATGCCGGCGTCGCCGAGCAACCGCTGCAGGTCCGCGGCCCCGAAGCCGGCCACCACCTCGGGCTCGAAGCCGGCGAACGCGGCCCGGAAGGCGGAGCGCTTGCGCAGGATCGTCGCCCAGGACAGCCCGGACTGGAATGCCTCCAGGCTGAGCCGTTCGAACACGCCCCGCTCGTCGGTGACCGGCAGGCCCCACTCGGTGTCGTAGTAGCGGCGCAGCAGGTCGTCGGCAGCGGCCCAGGCGGGGCGGACCAGTCCGTCCGGTCCGCGCACGAGACCGTCGGTCACAGGCCCTGCCAGACCGGCTTGGTCTCGTAGGTCTCCCGGTAGTAGTCGGCCAGCTGCAGCCGAGAGGCGGCCGCGCCGTCGACGAGCACGGTGGCGTGCGGGTGGTGCTGCATGATCGTGGCCGGCCACA
>CAZMDO010000164.1:0-5868 GCA_964564445.1 uncultured Ruaniaceae bacterium
CTCGGTCCGGTGTAGTAGATGCCGCCGCTGGTGGTCGGGGCGATCTTGCACTCGATGGTGCGCACCGGGTCGGGGATGTCGAAGTGCGTACCGGCCAGGGCAGCCACAGCGGCGTCCGCGGTGGTCTGCATCCACTCCTGCAGCGCCTGGGTGCCGTGCAGCGTGCGCGCCGGGTCCGCGTCCAGGTCGGCCATCGCCTGCTCCACCGTGGCACCCGGGCCGGAGATCTGCGCCGCGACCGCCTCCTGCTCGGCGGTGATCGCCGCGAGCTCGGCCAGACCCCACTCGTACGTCTCGTCCAGGTCCACCTCGGCGCCGAGGAACAGCCGGGAGAACCGGGTGTACCGGTCCCGGCCGGCGGCGTCCGCGCTGGGCGCCTGCGGGGCCAGCTCGCGCAGCGCCTCGGCCAGGCTCCCGTAGGCCGCTGCGGCCGCCTCCGCCCCTTGCTGCAGGTGCTCGGCCACCTGCGGGTCCACCGGTCTGCCGTCCACGCTCGCGCCGGCGGCGAAGGTGCGCCAGAACGAGGACTCCCCGGCCAGGCCCTCCGCCTCGGTGATGCACGCCTCCACCTGCCGGACCGGGGCCACCTGACCACGCTCGGCAGCCAGCCGCAGCGAGGCGATGTACCCCTCGACCGCACCCGGCACGGCCTGCATCCGGGTGGCGATCGTCTGCCACTGCTCAGCGGTGTCCGTGGGCATCAGGTCGAACACGTCCCGGAGGAACTGCACCGGCGAGGCGATCACGTTCAGGTCGGCGAGGTCCTCACCGGCGTCCGCGAGCTCGATCTCCAGGCCGATGCGCTCGCGCATCGCGTGCTGGGTGGTCCGGTCGATGTCGTCGACCGGGTTGATCTGGTCCAGGTCGGCGAGCACCGCCCGGGCGGCGTCGGTGCGGGCCTGGAGCCCGGTGGGGGAGAGGTCGTCGAGGGTGTCCTCGGCACCGGGCAGACCCATCGAGGTCGCCATGATCGGGCTCAGCCGGGTGATCGTGGCCACGTACTCGTCGGCGAGCACATCGGTGGGCGTGGGGGTGCGGGGTGCGGGTGCGTCAGTCACGAGCCCGACCCTAACCGGCAGGTCCGCGCCCGTCACGTGCACTGCGGTGCAGGTGCGCCCGACGGGACCACCGCGGGCGGCAACTGACCGCAACAACTGACGCTCCGCCGTCGGGCGTGCGCAGACTGGCCAGGACGTGCGCCCTGACTCGAAGGAGATGACCATGGCCCGGATCGGCGTCCAGCTGATGACCGTACGCGAGAAGGTGGGCGAGCTCGGGGTGCTCGAGGTGCTGCGCTGCCTCGCCGGCGCCGGCCTGCCGGTGATCGAGGTGTCCCAGGTGGCGATGACCACCGAGAACGTGGCCGCCATGGAGCGCGCCCGCGGCGAGCACGGGATCGAGTTCGGTGCGCTGTCCGGCATCCTCGAGCCCACCCGGCCCGGTGCCAACCCCTCCCTGCTGGACGACTACGACGACGTGGTGGACCAGTGCCGGCGGCTCGGTGCCTCCCGGGTGCGGATCGGCATGATGCCGATGGCGGCGATGCGGGGGGCGGAGTCGATCCTCGCGTTCTGCGCACAGGCCGAGCAGGTGGCCCGCCGTCTCGCCGACGACGGCATCCGGCTCTCCTACCACCACCACCATGTGGAGTTCGCCCGGGTGGACGGACGCCAGGTGATGGACATGATCGACACCGAGGCACCCTCGCTCGCCTGGGAGATCGACGTGCACTGGGTGGCTCGCGGCGGCGCGGACCCGGTGCGCACGCTGCAGCGGTTCGCCCCGAAGGTGGACCTGGTGCACCTCAAGGACTTCCGGGTCACGCTGCCGCCGGCCGAGGTGCTGGACGCCGTGGCCGCGGGGGACCGGGAGGCGTGGGGCCGGTTCTGGCCGAACCCGGTGCAGTTCGCCGAGGTCGGCACCGGGAACCTGGAGTGGGGGCCGATCATCGAGGCCGGGCTGGCCGCCGGCGCCCAGTACCTGTTCATCGAGCAGGACGACACCTACGGTCGGGACCCGTTCGAGGCGCTGGCTGCCTCCCGTGCGGCCCTGGTGGACCTGGGCTACGAGCACCTGCTCTGAGGTCGGCCGCCGCGGTCAGTACGGGCGGGCGCTCCACCGCCAGGAGTCCCGCCCCGGTCGGGTGGGCAGCCCCAGCCGCCGGCCCCGGTCCGCCCACGCCGAGGCGACCGGGTCCTCCTGCTCCGCGGGTCCGGCGGCCGCGCGAGCCGCCACGATCCCGGCCACCAGCGCCGCCAGCTCTGCCTCGTCCGGCGTGCCCTTGACCACCCGCACCAGCCCGGCGGCACCGGCCGCGGCCCCGATCCCGCCCGGACCGCCCGCCCCCGTGCCCTCGGGCCCCTCACCCGGCGGGACCTCGCCCCGCCCGGAGTACTCGCTGGCCGGGCTCACAGCGGGATGTTCCCGTGCTTCTTCGCCGGCAGCGAGGCCCGCTTGGTGCGCAGCGCCCGCAGGCCCTTGACGATCTGCACCCGGGTCTCGGCCGGGCGGATCACCGCGTCCACGTAGCCGCGCTGGGCCGCGTCCCACGGGTTGACGATCGCCTCCTCGTACTCGGCCACCAGCCGGGCGCGCTCGGCCTCCACGTCCCCGCCGTCCTCGGCGACCTTCTTCAGCGTGCGCCGCTGCAGGATGTTCACCGCGCCCCCGGAGCCCATCACCGCGATCTGCGCGGTGGGCCAGGCCAGGTTCAGGTCGGCGCCGAGCTGCTTGGAGGCCATCACGATGTACGCCCCGCCGTAGGCCTTGCGGGTGATCACGGTGATCAGCGGCACGGTGGCCTCGGCGTAGGCGAAGATCAGCTTCGCCCCGCGGCGGATGATCCCGTTCCACTCCTGGTCGGTGCCGGGCAGGAACCCGGGCACGTCCACGAAGGTGAGCACCGGGATGTTGAAGGCGTCGCAGGTGCGCACGAACCGGGCCGCCTTCTCCGCGGCGGCGATGTCCAGGGTGCCGGCCATCGACTGCGGCTGGTTGGCCACCACCCCCACCGGGTGCCCCTCCACGTGCCCGAACCCGACGATCACGTTCTGCGCGTACAGCCCTTGCACCTCGAGGAAGTCGCCGTCGTCGAGGACCTGCTCGATCACCGCGTGCATGTCGTAGGGCTGGTTGTCCGAGTCCGGCACCAGCGCATCCAGGGCGGCGTCCGCCTCGGTGATCTCCAGCTCGGCCGGTACGTCGTAGGTCTCCGGGTCGGACAGGTTGTTGCTGGGCAGGTAGTGCAGCAGCGCCTTGACGTAGTCGAAGGCGTCCTCCTCGTCGGCGGCCAGGTAGTGCGCCACCCCGGAGCGTTCGTTGTGGGTGCGCCCGCCGCCGAGCTCCTCGAAGCCGACGTCCT
Organism: uncultured Ruaniaceae bacterium; assembly: GCA_964564445.1. Lineage (GTDB taxonomy): Bacteria > Actinomycetota > Actinomycetes > Actinomycetales > Beutenbergiaceae > Ruania. Next base: position 3,362 of record CAZMDO010000164.1, read on the forward strand.
CACCGGTCACGGCGCGGATCACGTCCGGCCCGGTGATGAACATGTTCGAGGTCTGGTCGGCCATCACGATGAAGTCGGTCAGGGCGGGGGAGTAGACCGCCCCGCCGGCGCTCGGGCCGAGGATCAGCGAGATCTGCGGGATCACCCCGGAGGCGGCCACGTTCCGGCGGAAGATCTCCGCGAACTGGGTCAGCGCCGCCACACCCTCCTGGATGCGTGCGCCGCCGCCGTCGCTGATGCCGATCAGCGGCACCCCGGTGCGCAACGCCAGGTCCATCACCTTGGTGATCTTCTGCCCGTGCACCTCGCCCAGCGACCCGCCGAACACGGTGAAGTCCTGGGAGTAGACGCACACCTGACGCCCGTCGATGGTGCCGTAGCCGACCACCACACCGTCGCCCGGGATGTGCTTGGCGTCCAGCCCGAAGTTCACCGACCGGTGGGTGGCGAAGGCGTCCAGCTCGGTGAAGCTGCCCTCGTCCAGCAGCTGGTCGATCCGGGCCCGGGCGGAGAGCTTGCCGCGTGCGCCCTGCTTCTCCACGGCGATCTCGGCGAGCCTGCGCGGGCCGGTGTCGGTGCGCCGGGCCAGGTCGTCGAGCTTGCCGGCGGTGGTCGAGGTGTCGATGGAGGTCTCGGAGGTCACATAGGCACTGTAGTTGTGTCTACCCGCCAACCCCCTGCGCACTTCCACGCGCGCGTCGCGGCCGGGCTTGTGGGATGTCCACAACTCGGGCTCGTCCGGGCGCGCCCGCTCGCCGGGACGACCGTGATGGTGGCAGGCTGGGGTCATGGCAGCGGGCCCTTGGCACCGGGAAGATCCCCGGCTGGAGATCGTGGAGGAGACCGGCTCCACGAATGCGGACCTGGCGCGGGTGGCTGGCAGCGACCCGGAGGCCTGGCCGCACCTGTCGGCGCTCCTCGCCCGGCGCCAGCTCGCCGGCCGCGGCCGGTCCGGGCGTACCTGGACCACCGACGAGCACTCCGCGCTGACGTTCTCGATCGTGCTGCGCCCCGCTCGCCCGCGGGAGCAGTGGGGCTGGATCCCGCTGCTGGCAGGGGCCGCGGTGGTGCAGGCGCTGCGGGAGGCGATGCCGGCTGGTGACGGCGGAGCCCGCCCGGCGTCCGCACCTCCCGCTGGTCCGGGCGCGCCCGACGGCGTAGCTCACCGGTCTCAGCCCGCGCACCAGGGTCAGGGCTCCGGCGACGGCGTCGGTCACCTGTCGCGGGCCGGGTCACCGGGCGAGGGGGGCGGCCCCGGGCACGAGGTGGCCGTCGGCCTGAAGTGGCCCAACGACGTGGTGCACCTGGGCGGTGCGGAGGTGCTCGCCGACTGGGGCTGCCTGCGCAAGGTCGGCGGCATCCTGGGCGAGGTGCTGCCGGACGGGCGCGCACTGGTGGTCGGCATCGGCATCAACCTGGTCGCCGACCAGCTGCCGGTGCCCTGGGCCGGTACGGCTGCGGAGCTGGGCGTGCGCACCGACCCGGTCCGCCTGGCGTCGGCGGTGCGGTCGCGGCTCGGCGCCCTGCTCGCCGACTGGGACGCGGGCACCGACCCGCGGGAGATCGTCGCCCCGCTCTGCCTGACGCTGGGTACCGCCGTCCGGGTCGGCCGGCCCGACGGCAGCGCCCTGGAGGGGGAGGCGGTGGACCTGGCTGACGATGGCGCGCTGGTGGTGCGCCTGGCCGACGGCACCGACCGGGTGGTGCACGCCGGCGACGTCACGCACCTGCGCCCCGCCTGACCGGCCCGGGCCGCACCATCTGGCGCTCGCGAGGGTGGGGGTGATGGCAGGCCCTCCCGTCCGGGTGCCGCTCAGGTGGTCTGGCCCTCGTGCCTGCCCTCGCCCATCTCTTCGACGAGCTTCGCGTTGAATGCGGGCAGGTCGTCGGGTGTGCGGCTGGAGACCAGGCCCTGGTCCACCACGACCTGTTCGTCCACCCAGGTGGCGCCGGCGTTGCGCAGGTCGGTCTGCAGGCTCGGGTAGGAGGTCAGCCGGCGGCCCGCGAGCACATCGGCGTCGGCGAGGATCCACGCGCCGTGGCAGATCACCCCGACCGGCTTGTGCTGGCCGAAGAAGTCGCGCACGAAGCCGACCGCATCGGTGTCCAGCCGCAGTGCGTCAGCGTTCCCGACGCCACCGGGGAGCATCAGGGCGTCGAAGCCGGCGGCCTTGGCCTCCGAGACCGGCAGGTCCACCTTCTGACTGTGCCCCTTCTTCCCGGTCACGCTGCCGCCGGCGGGGGAGACCAGCACGGGCTGCGCGCCGGCGTCGAGGGCCGCCTGCCAGGGGCTGGTCAGCTCGCTGTCCTCGTAGTCGTCGGTGAGCAGGAAGGCCACTGTCGTTCCGGTCAGATCAGCCATGGTGATGCTCCCTTCTCGCAGCATGGTGGTCGAAGACTCGCCCGCCGCGTCGCTCGACGTGGGTGCTTCCCCACGCTAACCACGATCGCCGCGGGGCGCGCGGTGGCCGCGCAGTTGCCCGGGTGTGGGTGGGGCGCAGGTGCCC
>CAZMDO010000165.1:0-5837 GCA_964564445.1 uncultured Ruaniaceae bacterium
CGAGCAGGTAGTCCTCCAGCGGCGGGGTGAGGGCCAGCTCGGTGTGGCTGAGGTAGACGTCCATCCCGGCCGCCTCGGCGCGTTCCCAGAGCCGGTTCTTGTGCGCGCCGACCGCCTCGGCCCGGGCCCGGTAGGGGCTGTCAGCGGGGTAGACCTCGGTGCCGTCGCCGACCTGGTCGAAGGTGAGCAGGTCGAGGAACCCGTCGGCGACCAGCGCGTTGTTGCCGTAACCGCGCATCCGGTCCACGTAGTCGGCGAAGTCGGATTCGATCTCGGCCCAGGCGGCCTCGTCCACGTACGGTTCGCGGTAGCTCAGGGCGGTCTGGAACCGGCGCACCTCGTGGGAGTAGCTGGTCGGATCCCACGGCTCGGTCGGCACGCCGAGACCGCCGAGGTCCACCATCCGCAGCGGCAGGGCATCGGCAGCGGGCTGCACCGGATTGGGTGCCGGGCCGGCGCTGGCCTCAGGCTGGTCGATGAGCACCTCCTCGGGCAGGTCGCGGGCGGTGTAGGAGATGCCCAGCGCGTCGTTCAGCCCGACGGCGACCAGCGCCCCGACCAGCACCGCGACCAGCCACCCAGCGGCCCGGCCGAGCACCCCTCGCAACGTTGCCTCCTCTCCCCGTGGCCCGCGGTGGCCCACGGTATGGCTGCTGCCCAGGCTAGTGCGGCCCGCCTGCTCGGCGGCAGCGAATCCGGTTGGCGCCGCCCGGTCTCGCCGGTACGGTCGAACGATGGCCGCTGAGGAGTTCGTCCCGCCCGGTTTCGTCCCGCCGACCACCCTGGTCACCGACCGGTTCCACCTGGTGCCGCTCGGTCCGCAGCACAACGACGCCGATCTGGCGGCATGGGCCTCCAGCGTGGAGCACATCCGCTCCACCCCGGGCTACCCGGACGGGTCCTGGCCGCCGGCCGATGGCATGTCGCCCGAGCGCAACCTGGCCGACCTGGAGCGGCACGCCCGCGACTTCGCCGAGCGCAAGGGGTTCACCTTCACCGTGCTCGACCCGGCCGACGAGGTGATCGGCTGCGTGTACCCTGTACCCGCCGGAGCGGCCTGACTACGACGTGTCGGTGCAGTCCTGGGTGCGGGCCAGCCACGCCGAGCTGGACGCTCCCCTCGCGGATGCGGTCGCGGCGTGGCTGGAGTCGGAGTGGCCGTGGGAGAACCCGGACCGGTACGGGCGCTGACCCGGGCGTTCACGACTGAGCCCGCCCGCGCGGAGGTCCTCCCGGTACATGGAGGTACTTTTCTTGTACCTCAGTGTTCCTGAAGTACCTCCGACGGCGGAGCGTGGCCACCTGGTCTGGCAGGGCCGCCCCCACGGCCAATTTGAGCCACGCGAGCTCCGCCGCCCCGGCACGGCTGGGTCCGCTCTCCGAACTCCCGCGATCGAGAGAACCGCGGTCACCGTATCAACAGTGTCGCACTCTGCCCCAGAGTCGGGGCGCCGAACGCGCACCCAGTCAGGATCAGTCCGGGAAGCCCATCTTGAACCGGATGTAGGTCTCGACATTTCGCAAGAACCCGTAGCTACCGTTGGCCATCAATACAAGTCCAGCGATCGTCGCGACGAAGGCCACCATGACGATCAATGGAGGCGCCTGGGTCGAAACGCCGATGGCAAAGAGAGGTCCAGACAAGACGAGCAGCACGAATCCTCCGACAATGAGACCAGCAGTCCTACGCATGATGGCTTCGCCCTTCTATAACGACCCCGATGGGTCTCGCTGAATCGAGTACTGGCACACTGAGAACACGAATGAGCCGGACCACCGTCAGTCCCTCAGCAAGATGCACGCGTCCTCGGTTCTCGTACGGTAACGGCATTCACCCCTCTGACACGTGCCGAATCATCTCGCGTGCTGGAGGAGATGACCTTGATGTCGCGTCGTCGTATCAGCGAAGACAACCGAGCCGCACCCATCCGGGTGATCAGAGCTATGGAGGGTCTTCGGATTGGGCTACTTCGACGGTTGAGCGTCGCGACCGGTCAGGCGCCCATGCTTGTCGCGCTCGGCGAACGCCGCTGTGAAGGTTAGAGTGTCCACCGTTGAGTTCGATGATTCGAACCCCAGCTCGATTCCGAGACCCTTGAATCTCCCGGACAGCTTGCCGTCAAGCGTGACGCCCTGATCGCGACTCACTGTGATGGTGACGGTTCGCGCCCTGTTCCGGAAGACGGATTCGATCGCGGCTTCGATTCCAGGCTCGTCTGGCCAGCGAAGCGGCCTCGGATCCGTTGGCAGACCACCCGCCGCCTCCGTCTCGTAGTCGAACTTTGATGCCTGAGTGCGTCCCCGACCGAAGTGTGCTCCGAAGCGCAGGACCTTGGATTGAACCCCTCGGCGCCTACCTCGAGTGCGAACAGACCTGCAGGTGACATTCGACGCCCCCCAACATCGTCAGCACGCGCAGCACCTCGTTGAACTTCTCTTGGAGGATGTAGTCGCCGTACTCCTTTGAGCGGGATCAGCAGGTAAGCGTTGTGGGGATGTCGGAGATACGCCACGTTTGACCGGAAACCACCGGCGTGAGGAAACGCATACCGCGTTCGTTCGTCGCGCGGCACGATCTCCACGTGTGAGGAATCGAGCCGTTTGGCGAACAGGGTTCGCTGATCGGCGTCCTCGGCAAAAACCACGATCTCGCTCATGCATTCCCATCCCAGGCGCCGCTATAGACCGCGCCCACTGCCAGCCAGCACGCCTGCATCCGTCCGGACGGGGCACCAGGTCATCATGGCTTATCCAGCCCGTTCGCGTCACGCCGACCGGGCCGAGGTTTGCCGGGGATCGTGCACTACGGCTCCACGGCCCAGGTGGCCACGTCCGTCACGGTGATCGACTGGATCTGCTGGCCCTCGGGGATCACGAACACCTGGCAGCCGTACATCAGCACCGGCTCGACCGCCTCGGTGCCTTGCTCGGGGCACGGGATCTGGGCCGCGGCCGACCCGCCGGGACCGCTGGCCTGGTACTCGGTGCTCCCGGTCCTGGCCGTCCATGCCGCGTTCGTCAGGTCCGTGACGGCATCCCAGGAGAAGTCCTCCCGGGTGCCGGAGGTGAGGTCCAGGCGGTAGCCGACGAGCCAGGGGTTCCCGTTGAGCTCGGTGCCAAAGATGCCGGTCAGGCCGCTCTCCTCCGCGGTGGACTCGGTCACCGACAGCACGGTCAGGTCCACCGCCAGCGGGTCGGTGGCCTCCAGTGGTGCGGCCGCACCCAGGTCGAGACGCTCGGTCTCGGCACACGCGGCCAGTGCCAGCATGAGGCCTACGGATGTCAGGGCGATTGCGCGGGTGGTGCGCCTGGTCGTCGTCACGGCAGGTGAGCCTAGCAACGATAGAACGGCGATCCGCTGCCGCCAGGAACCGGTCGGCGAACTTCACCCGCTGCTGGCGGTCGGCCTCGAACCGCGGCTCGCCCGCGTCCACGTGTCGGCACGTCGTCCTCGGCCTCGGTCACGCTGGCCAGGGTCCGGTAGGCGATCGAGAACAACAGCGCCCGCAGGTCCGCGAATTGCTCTACACGCTCCACCTGGGTCATCCGAACGCCGCCTTGAAACCCTGGCGCCGAGAGGGGTATCGCAGTCTCCAGCCCCATTCCCGCTTGACCTTGGCGTTGGAGAAGCCGCGTCCTTGAGTCAGCATCGTCACGGCCTAGTCGCTACCCAAAACTCAGTCATGGCTACCGGCAAATCCTCGCCCTCGGCCTGCACGTCCTCCGACACCTGACGCGATCGCGCCGCGGGTGGTGCTGTTCCCCGGCGCCCCACGTCGAGCGGGCCAATGGCCCTACTCCACTGCGAAGAACACCTTGTCCCCGAAGAAGCCTGCCGAGATGGCAAGCGTGCCCTCCTCAACCGAATCATTCGGAGCTGCTAGCACCACGTTTCCGGATTCTTCTGCACCGTGATACAGCGTGTTGGCATCACTAAGCGGATCGGGGGCCACAGCGAACGTGTCATAACTCTCACGCGTATTGCCTCCCGCAGTCACGTAGGACACGTCCACGTAAGGATAAGCGCCCTCGGAGTCGTTGCCGAGGTACTTCACCGTCACGTTGACGAGGATGTAGACGTCCCCTTCTGCGGGTTCCTCGTTGAACATGTTCTCGGCCATGACCTCATCCGTCGCATCCAGATTGACGTCGTTGACCGTGACCTCCCAATCACCTTGACTGAAGGTCGACCCGATCGGGAGCGGGTTGGTGCGCGTGCCTTCCCCGGGTGACGGAGCTTCGGCCTCAGCAGACTCCTCGGCCGTCGGTTCCGCGGTCGCCGACGACGGTGTGTTCGTGGCGTCAGGTGACGCCGGGGTGCTGGTCGCCGGTTGCGCCGGTGTGGAGTAGTCAAAGTCTCCCCCGCTAGTCGCGTCATCGAAGGCGGTCGCGACCACAGTGAGAAATACGACCACTCCCACGATCGTTCCCACGATCGAGATGATCAGCCCGGCGACGCCCGCCCCCTTCTTCTTTCCCTTCAGGAACAGGGAGACCAGGGAAAGGATGAACGCGATCGGCAACAGAACCCAGCCAACAATCAGGGCACCCGGGATGCAAGCGAAAACGAAGCCGATGATCGCGCAGACCAGAGAGATGATCCCCAGCACATTGCGCTCCTCGGGCGGCTGCATTCCCGGCGGCGCAGACGCTGGGGGGTATCCCCCAGCGGCCATGTAGTGCTGCGGACCCGGGCCGAACCCGCTCGCAGGGGCGCCCCCGTAGTTCGCACCGTGGTACTCGGGTTGGTATCCCGAGCCGCCGCTGACTGGCAACGCCCCGGGAACCCCACCGTAGTTGGCTGGTGGAGGCTGCCACTGGGGCCCCTGCGACTGCCACGGATAGGGCGGTATCGGTGCCGAGCCGTCGTTCACTGGAGGTAGTCCGCGCGGCTGGTCGGCGTCGCCTTCCGGAGGTTGCCGGCCCTGCGATCCAGGACTGCCATCCCCAGTGTTCTCGGAATCGTTGGAGTGCTCGCTCATGGCGGCACGGTAACCCTGTTTGAAGGTCCGTAGGGGTCGAATCCGGGGGCTCGCTCATTCTGTGATCCGATCGTTGAATCAACAGGTGCTGGATATCCGGACCCCTCACCCGATCGCGGCCCGCGGCCGCTCCGGCGGGATCGCCGCCATCAGCGCGCGGGTGTACTCCTCCGCCGGCGCGGCGAACAGCTCGGCCGCGGGCCGATACTCCACCGCGCGGCCCTTGGCCATCACCAGCACGTCGTGGCTCATCTGCTGCACGATCGCCAGGTCGTGGGCGATGAACATGTAGGTCAGCTCCAGCTCCTGCTGCAGGTCCCGGAGCAGATCGAGCACCTGCGCCTGGATCGAGGCATCCAGCGACGCCGTCGCCTCGTCCAGGATCAGCAGGTCCGGCTCCAGCGCCAGCGCCCGGGCGATCGAGACCCGTTGCCGCTGCCCGCCGGAGAGCTCGTGCGGGAACCGGCTCGCATACGCCGACGGCAGGTGCACCAGGTCCAGCAGCTCACGCACCCGCTCCCGCTGCCGGCCCGGGTGCAGCCGGTGCACCCGCAACGGCTCGGTGATCGCGTCCCCGGCCCGCACCCGCGGGTCCAAGGAGGAGAACGGGTCCTGGAACACCATCGCCAACCGGCGGCGCAACGCCCGCGGCACCCGTCCCAGCAGCGAGTGCCCGTCCAGCACCGCCGACCCACCCGCCGTCACCAGCCCGGTGAGCGCGTTCGCGATCGTCGACTTGCCCGACCCCGACTCCCCCACCACGCCCAGCGTCCGCCCGCGCCGCACCTGGAAGGACACGCTCTGCACCGCGTGCACGTGCCCGCGACCGGTCGGGGTGGACACCGCGAACCGCAC
>CAZMDO010000166.1:0-2435 GCA_964564445.1 uncultured Ruaniaceae bacterium
TGGCCGAGGACTACCTGGTCTCCTGGCACGTGCTGCGCGACTGGCCCGGGGTGGACCCGACCCAGGTGGGCATCTACGGGGAGAGCGAAGGCGCCTGGATCGCCCCGATCGCCGCGGTGAAGGAACCGGGGGTGGCGTTCGTGATCCTGGTCTCCGCCCCGATCGTGCCGCCCCGGGAGCAGGCCGCGTTCGCGACCGACTCCTACCTGCGCAACGTGGGCGTGCCGGAGGCGCTGCTGCGGGCGATCCCACGCGGCCTCGGGGCGGACGTGCCCGGCGGCGGGTTCGACTACGTGGACTTCGACCCCACCCCCTGGCAGCGCCAGCTCACCCAGCCGGTGCTGATGGTCTACGGCACCGACGACGCGTCCATGCCCACCATCCAGGGTCCGCTCACGCTGATCGACGACATCGCCCACACCGGCAACCAGGCCTACACGGTGCGCTACTTCGCCGACGCCAACCACGGCATCCGGGTGGATGGGGAGCTGGCCGAGCACTTCACCGACGTGCTCGCCCGGTGGACCCAGGGGCTGCCGGCCACCGCGATGGCCGAACCCCGGATCGCCGGGGCGCAACCGGAGCAGGCGTTCCGGGCCGCGCCGGTGGACCACCCGCGCTGGTACGCCAACGGCGACATGCTGGTCTTCACCCTGCTCGGGGCGTTCGTCCTGGTGCTGCTCGGACCGGTGGTGTGGACGGTGAGCCGGCTGGTGCGCCGGCCCACCCGCACGCTGCCGCCGCCGCTGGCCCGGTTCGGCGCTGCCACCGCGATGAACGCCCTGGCGGTGCTGGTGGTCTTCGCCGCCTACATCGCCTACGTGGCCGCCCTGGCGCTGAACTACCGCACCGACGACCTGGTGGTCTACGGCGGGTGGATCGCGCTGCACGTGCTGGGCATCATGGCGGTGGCCGTCGGGGTGCGCTCGGTCGCCGCCGGCTGGAACGCCTGGCGCACCCTCGGGCGGCGGGCGATGAGCGTGGGCTCGGCGGTGATCTGGGGCAGCGCCCACCTCGGCGCGGCCGCGATGCTGCTGATCGCCGCCTACTGGGGAGTCTTCCCCACCCTGTTCTGAGAGGCGGGTCCCGCGCTGGCGTTAGGATCGGCAGGTCGAAGTGCGCCGGGAGGGAAGGAAGGCAACGCGTGCAGGTTGCGTGGGGCGCTGCCACCGATGCGGGTGGCCACCGCCCGGTCAACGAGGACGCTGTGCTCGCTCAGCCGCCGGTGTTCCTGGTCGCGGACGGGATGGGCGGGCACGTGCACGGTGCGATGGCCTCGAGCATCGTGGTGCGCACGTTCGCCGAGTTCTCCGACGCCTGGCACCCGGACGTGGAGGTCCGCGGCGAGCACGTGCTGACGGCGATCCACACCGCCCAGGCGCGCATCCGGTCCGAGCTGAGCCACCTCGGCGGCGGCCCGACCACCGCGGGCAGCACGGTGGCCGGTGCGGTGCTCACCGCGCACGAGGAGAAGACCTACTGGCTGGTGTTCAACGTCGGTGACTCCCGGGTGTACCGGTACACCGGCGGGGCGCTCAGCCAGGTGAGCGTGGACCACTCGGTGGTGCAGGAGATGGTGGACGCCGGGGCGATGCGACCGGAGCAGGCGCGCGAGTCCCGGCACCGGCACGTGATCACCCGGGCGGTGGACTCCGGCCCGGACACCACCGCCGACTTCTGGCTGCTGGCCGCCGGCGGTCAGGACCGGCTGCTGATGTGCAGCGACGGCCTGCTGGACGAGCTCACCGAGGAGCACATCACCGGTGTGCTGCGCGAGCAGGAGCTGGCCTCGACGGCTGCGGAAGTGCTGCTGCAGGACGCGATCACGGGCGGAGCACGCGACAATGTCTCGGTAGTGGTGGTGGACCTGGCCGGCGAGGCCGACCTGGCGCACACCGCACCGAGGGTGGAGCCTGGGGGTCAGGACACCTCGTCGGTGGGCACGACCGTGCCCCGCGAGCAGATACGGTCCACGGAGGGATGACGATGGCAGGGAGCACGGCGGCCCGGTACGTCCGCGGCGGATGGACGGCGTTGGTGACCGAGCAGGGCACCGCGCTGCTGCACCCGTCGATCGACGACGAGCACGTGCGCGGCGTGTGGGCGGCGCTGACCGAGGGGGCGGGGGTGAGCGGGTGCCTGGAGGTGCTCGCCGCCGGCGGGCTGTCCGACCTGCCCTCCTTCGCCCTGGTCCAGCACGGCAGCGGGGAGCTGCGGGTGCTGGTGCGCGGCGAGGTGCGCATCACCGCAGGGGAGCAGGTGGTCGGCGCAACGGGGATCGCCACCTGGCGGGAGGCGCTGGTGCCCGCCGAGTCCTACCGGATCACCGTGGCCGATGACGGCGCAGCCGGGCTGGCCTGGCCGCTGTCGGCGGGCGTGGTGCTCGCCTCCGAGATCGAGTGGCTGGGGCTGGCCCAGGACGTCACCGGGGCCGC
>CAZMDO010000166.1:2535-5821 GCA_964564445.1 uncultured Ruaniaceae bacterium
GGGGCCGCGCCTGCCGTGGCGGAGCCGGTCGAGCCGGTGGCCGACCAGGAGGCCGGTGCGGACGCGGACTCGGACGTCGACCCGGACGTGGCGGGGGCCGAGGATGCTGCCGGTGACCCGGCCGGCACGGCGGCCGAGGAGGCGCCGGCCGACGGTGCGGCGCAGGCCGAGGCGAGTGACGCCGTCGAGCGGGCCGAGGTGAGTGACGCCGTCGAGCAGGCCGAGGTGGAGCAGATCGAGGCGGTCGCCGCCGAGGCTGTGCAGGCGGCCGACGCCGCCGAGCAGGAGACCGGGAGCAGCGCTCCGGCGGTGGAGGAGACCCAGGTGGGCGACCTGGAGGAGCCCGCCACGGCCGCGGTGGAGGAGACCCAGGTCGGCGAGGTGCCGGAGGAGGGCGCGGCCACCGGTGCCCCGTCGCTGGACGCCGAGGGCGGCGAGATCATCGACTCCCTTCCCTGGGCCGTGGGCACGGCCGACCGGGACCGCGCCGCTGAGGCCACCGGGGGTGCAGCCACCGGGTCGGCCCCGCCCGCACCGCAGACCCCCGGGTCCCAGCCGCCGGCGCCACCCGCAGCGGGGGAGGACGACCTGCCGGAGCACACCGTGCTCTCCCCGCGCGGCCCGAACGCCACCGCGGCCGCGGCCGCCGCTGCCTCGAGCACACCGGTGCCGCCGTGGCAGCCGCCGGTGGACATGTCCCGCCCCAGCGGGCCGGTGCCGCCCTATGGCCAGGGCGACGTGGACATCGACGGTGACCACGACGGGCACACCGTCATGGTCTCCGAGCTGCCCAAGGACCAGGACATGACGATCGTGCCCGGGCTGGGGGACACCGACCTGTACGACGAGCCCGGTCAGGTGCCGGCGGGCACCCCGGCGCTCAGCCTGAGCGTCTCCACCGGTGCCGAGGTGCCGCTGGACCGCCCGGTGCTGATCGGCCGGGCCCCGGAGTCGTCCCGGTTCAGCGCGGGGGTGCAGCCGCGGCTGGTCACCGTGCCCAGCCCGCAGCAGGACATCTCCCGCACGCACGTGGAGGTCCGTGCCGAAGGAGGCAGCGCCGTGGTCACCGACCTGAACTCCACCAACGGCACCGTGCTGGTCCAGCCCGGCACCCCGCCGCGGCGGCTGCACGCCGGGGAGGGAGCCTCGGTGCCGGCCGGGACCCTGATCGACCTCGGCGACGGGGTGACCGTGAGCGTGCACCCGACCGACCAGGCGGCCAGGTGACGCGGCGACCGCCGTCGCGGCCGCCCGAGATCCCGGGGTTCCGGTACGAGCGGCTGCTCGGCAGCGGCGGTTTCGCCGACGTCTTCCTGTACGAGCAGGAGCTGCCCCGGCGCAAGGTGGCGGTCAAGGCGCTCCTCGCCGACGCCGTCACCCCGGCCGGCCTGGCCCAGTTCGTGGACGAGGCCAACCTGATGGCCCAGCTGTCCACCCACCCCTCGATCGTGACCATCTACCAGGCGGCCACCACGGCGGACGGTCGCCCCTACTTGGTGATGGAGTACTGCCCCCGGCCGAACCTGTCGGTGCGCTACCGCAACGAACGCATCGGGGTGGCCGAGTCGCTGCGCATCGCGGTGCGGCTGGCCGGCGCGGTGGAGACGGCGCACCGGGCGGGCATCCTGCACCGGGACATCAAGCCCGCGAACGTGCTCACCACCGACTACGGCTGGCCGGCGCTGACCGACTTCGGCATCTCGGTGGCCACCGCCGCCGCCGACGACACCGACCAGGCGGGGATGTCCATCCCGTGGGCCGCACCGGAGTTCTTCGTCGACGACGCCACCCGCGGCGCCGGCGGGGACGTGTACGCCCTCACCGCCACCATCTACACGCTGCTGGCCGGCCGGTCCCCGTTCGAGCAGGGCCGGGGTTCGAACTCGGCGCTGGACCTGATCACCCGGATCGAGCGCGATCCGGTGCCGCCGACCGGGCGGGACGACGTGCCGCCCTCGTTGGAGGAGCTGTTCCGGCGGGGGATGGCGAAACGACCCGAGGCCCGGTTCTCCTCGGCCGCGGCGTTCGCCCGCGCCATCCAGCGGGTGGAGCAGGAGCTGCACCTGACCCCCACCGCCCTGGACGTGCCGGACACCTCCTGGGCGGAGGCCGCTGACGTGGGCGGGGACGACCGCACCCGGGTCCGCTCGATCAGCACGGTGCAGGTGAACGCCGACCCGAGCGCCACCCGGCACCGGCCCGCGATCATCGACCCGGCGGGGCGCGAGCAGGCCGGTGCGGCGGCAGCACCCGCCGACGAGCAGGCCGGCACCCCGGCCCGGCAACGGTCGGTGCGCCGGCGGAACGCCTGGATCGCCGTGGGCGCGGCGCTGGTGGTGGTGGCCGCGGTCACCGCGATGGCCATCGGTGCGCTGAACCAGCCCGGCGGCATCGAGGAGCCGACGATGAACGAGACCGTGCCGCCCCCGGAGGAGACCACCGCACCGGTGACGTGGCCACCACCGGTCGCCGACCTGAGCGTGGAGCGCACCGGTGACGACGTGGACGTCACCTGGACGGCGCCGAAGTACGACGGGGAACTAGAGTTCGTCGTGGTCGTCACCGCCGGTGGGGACCGCTGGGACTTCAGCACCGGGTCGCAGACGTCGGGCACGATCACCGACCGGGCGGACCGGGTCTGCGTCACGGTGAAGAGCATCGATGCCGAGACCAGGAGGATCTCCAGGGATAATGGCAATCCGACGGCGTGTGCGTGACCACGGGGAGGGGTGAGACGTGCGATGAGCATCCAGGTGGAGTTCTGCGGTGAGTGGTTCGACGTCAGCGACGAGGAGACGTTCCTCATCGGGCGGGAAGGGGACCTGGAGATCGACGACAACCCCTACCTGCACCGACGGTTCCTGACCATCAGCTACCACGACGACCTGTGGTGGCTGGAGAACGTGGGCAGCCGGCTGTCGGCGACGGTCGCCGACTCCGCCGGCAACATGCAGGCCTGGCTGGCACCGGGGGCGCGCCTGCCGCTGGTGTTCGCGCACACCTCGGTGCTATTCACCGCCGGCCCGACCACCTACGAGATCGGCATCGTCGGGGACTCCCCGCACTTCGAGCCGTCCGCACCGGAACGCACCCAGGTGGGGGAGACCACCATCGGCCCGGTCACGCTCACCGAGACGCAGAAGCTGTTGATCATCGCCCTCGCCGAGCCGGTGCTGCGCGGGCGCGGCTCCACCGCCTCGATCCCGACCTCGGCGCAGGCCGCGGCCCGGCTCGGCTGGGCGATCACCCGGTTCAACCGCAAGCTGGACAACGTGTGCGACAAGCT
>CAZMDO010000167.1:0-5777 GCA_964564445.1 uncultured Ruaniaceae bacterium
GGATACCGGTCGCCGCGGACAGGGCGGTCTCCGACACCGGCTCGAGCCAGTCGCCGGCTGCGGCCGCTCCATCCGGTTCGGCCGGCTGCGCTCTATCCGGATCGGCCGGCTCCAGCTCGGCCGGCTCGGCCGGCTGCGTACTATCCGGCTCGGTCTGCGCCCCGGCGGGCTGGTTCACCTCCGCGAGCACCCGCTGCGCCTGCTCCGGGTCGGGGATGCCGGCGGTGGCGAAGTACTCCCAGATCCGCTCGTCACCGGCGGAGGGCACCAGCACCGCGGTGGCGTCCGGCAGCGCACGACCGGCCCGGCCCACCTGCTGGTAGTAGGCCACCGGGGAGGCGGGGGAGCCCAGGTGCACACAGAACGCCAGGTCCGGCTTGTCGTAGCCCATGCCCAGGGCGGAGGTGGCCACCAGCGCCTTCACCCGGTTGTGCCGCAGCCGGTCCTCGAGCTCCTCCCGGTTCTCGGTGCGTCCGGTGTAGGCGGCCACGTCCAGCCCCTGGTCGGTGAGGAACGCGGTCACCCGGTCCGCCTCGGCCACGGTGAGCACGTACACGATCCCCGAGCCCGGCAGGGTGCGCAGTGCCTCGGCCACCCACGCGTACCGCTGCAGCGGGGAGAGGCTCGGCACCACCGCCAGCCGCAGCGAGGAGCGCGCCAGCGACCCGCGCAGGGTGACCGTGTCCTCGCCGAGCTGGGCGGCGACGTCGGTGGTGACCCGCTGGTTCGCGGTCGCCGTGGTCGCCAGCACCGGGGTGCCCGGGGCGAGCTCGAGCAGGGTGCGGGTGAGCCGCTGGTAGTCCGGGCGGAAGTCGAAGCCCCAGTCGGAGACGCAGTGCGCCTCGTCGATCACCAGCAGCCCCACCTGGCCGAGCAGCTGCGGCAGCCGGGCGGCGAACCGCGGGTTGGCGAGGCGCTCGGGGGAGATGAGCAGCACGTCCACCTCGCCCGCGGCGAGGGCACCGAGCACCTGGTCCCACTCGTCGTAGTTCGTGGAGTTGATCGTGGCGGCCCGCAGCCCGGCCCGCTCGGCCGCGGCGATCTGGTCCCGCATCAGCGCCAGCAGCGGGGAGACCACCAGCGTGGGTCCGGCTCCGCCGGCACGCAGGGCAGCGGTGGCGCCCCAGTACACGGCCGACTTGCCCCAGCCGGTCGCCTGCACCACGAGCACCCGCCGACGACGGTCCACCAGCTCGGTCACGGCCGTCACCTGGTCCGGGCGTGGGGTGGCCTCCGGTCCGGCGGCGGAGCGGATGGTCCGGGTGAGGATCTCGGTGGTGCTCATCACCCCCCATCCTGCCTGCCGCCGCTGACAGCGGGTGCGCACCTGTGGATACGCCCCTGGCTCGTATCGTGGCGCGGGAGGCCGGGTAGGTCGACAGCGGCGAGAGGGACAGGGATGGGAACCGACACGGAGGTCACGTTCGACGGTGCCGGCGGGGTGCGGCTGGCCGGTGTGCTGGATCGACCGGAGGGCCCGATCGGCGCGGTCGCGCTGTTCGCGCACTGCTTCACCGGTGGCAAGGACTTCGCCACCTCCCGGCGGATCGCCGATGCCCTGGCCGAGAGGGGGACGGCGGTGCTGCGCTTCGACTTCACCGGTCTCGGCGACTCCGGGGGCGACTTCTCCGACTCCACGTTCACCTCGAACGTGGTGGACCTGGTCCGTGCTGCCGACTTCCTGCGCGATGAGGTCGGTGCGCCGAGCCTGCTGGTGGGGCACTCGCTGGGTGGCGCCGCGGCGATCGCCGCGGCGGAGCGCATCCCGGAGGTGCGTGCGGTCGCCACGATCGGCGCACCGGCGGACCCGGCGCACGTCATCGGCCTGCTCGCGCCGTACCGGGAGGAGATCCAGGCTGCCGGGGAGGCCGAGGTATGCCTGGCCGGGCGCACGTTCCGGGTGGGCAGGGAGTTCCTGGACGATGTTGCCGAGCAGCCCCAGGCGGAGCGACTGGCGCGCCTGGATGCCGCGCTGCTGGTGCTGCACGCCCCGACCGACGAGGTGGTCGGTGTGGAGCACGCGGGACGGATCTTCACCGCTGCCCGGCACCCGAAGTCCTTCGTCAGCCTGGACGATGCCGACCATCTGCTGCGCCGGCCGGCCGATGCCGAGTACGCGGCGGCGATGATCGCGGCGTGGGCGCAGCGGTACATCTCGCCCGAGTAGGCTCCGCCTGGATGGAGGTGTGGAACGAGGTCGCGGCGCGCGTGCAACCGACCGGTGCGGTGCAGCCGGGCCGGACCACGCTGCTGATCATCCTGGCGGTGAGCGTGGCGATCATCGTGATCGCCCCGGTATGGCGAGCAGCCCGGCTCGGGGTGACGTTCGTGCACGAGCTGGGTCACGCCGTCGTGGGGATCGCCTGCGGGCGGAAGTTCACCGCCTTCGTGCTCCGCCCGGACGCCTCCGGGCATGCGATCACCCGCGGCCGGAGCCGTGGCGCGGGCCGGGTGCTGACCACCTGGGCCGGCTATCCAGCGCCGGCGGTGGTCGGCGCCGGGTTGGTGGCGGCGGCGCTGCGGGGCTGGGCGGCGCCGGTGCTCACCGTGGCGTTGCTGATCGTGCTGGTCGCGCTGGTCCGGGTGCGCTCGATGCTGACGGCGGTGGTCACCCTGGGGCTGCTCGCCGGCCTGGGCGCACTGTGGTGGCTGCGCGCCGACGACTGGCAGGTCTGGGTGCTCCTGGTGGCCGGGGGCACGTTGGTGGTCGGTGCCTGGCGGCACCTGGGCGCTGTGCTGACCGGGCCGTCGAGCGGGTCGGACCCGGCGGTGCTGGCCGCGCTGACCCGGGTGCCGGCACTGGTGTGGAACGCGAGCTTCGCGGTGGTGTGCGCTCTGGCGAGCTGGTTCGTGGTGCTGCAGGTGCAGGTGGTCTGGCCCGGGTGAGCGGCTGAGGGGTCCGAGGCTGCGCCGGGTGCTGGCGGGTGCTGGCGGGTGCTGCCGGGTGCTGGCGTGTGCCGGCGTGTGCCGGCCGCCCCGGGGCTCAGTCCTGCCAGCTGTGCTCGCGCAGCACCCGGGCGATGTCCGGGCGGTGGTAGCCGGGGCCCTTGAGCACCTTGCCGTCCTCGCGCAGCAGCGGCCGGCCGTCCGCACCGAGCTTGGACAGGTTGGAGTCCTGGATCTCGGCGAGCACCTCGGCCAGCGGGATGCCGCACTCCAGCGCCATCCCGTAGAGCACGTAGACGAGGTCGCCGATCGCGTCCGCGGTCTCCACCACGTCCCGGGTGCCGTCGTCGGCGGCGACGGCCCGGGTGTAGGCCTCCTCCATCACCGCCTGGGCGCTCGTGCCGTACACGGCACCCACGAGCTCGGCGGTCTCCTCGGCGATGAGCGCCATCCGCATCGGCACCCGCTCGCTGTCCAGGCTCGGCGGCTTGGTACGCACCGGCACGTAGTAGACCTCGTGGAACACCCGCACGAGGGACTCCGGATCCTGACCACGGGCTGTGGTGAGCGCACTCCCCGGGTGAGCTCCGCCGTCGGGCAACGGAAGATGACCGACCCGGCTGTGCCAGTGGCCGCCGGAGCGCAGACGCTGCACCACGGCACGCTGCAGCGTGGTCTGCTGCGGCAGCTCGGCGAGGTCGATACCGGAACCGTGCCCGGGGACGTCACGGCGGGAGAAGACGAAGAACAGCACGTCGGCGTCGCCGGGCCGCAGCTCGTCGGTCAGCTGCCAGCGCCGCCCGAACGCTGCGATGTTGGAGCTCTCCGGGAGCACCTCGGCGAGCTCGGGGTCGAGCAACCAGCTCGCGCAGTGCAGGCCCTGGAGCTGCAGCTCGGGGAAGTGCTGGGCGAAGAACGGGCCGACCCGGTCGAACGAGGCGTCTACCAGCTCCGGGGCCAACGATCCCGTGCGCGGGATGTGCGCCGAGGCGACGATGCCGCCGTCGGTCTTCTCGATGGTGTACTGCAGCCGCCCGAGCCAGTAGAGCCGGCCGGCCCAGGCGTGCAGCAGCCAGTCGTGGGTGTGCACGCCGAACGTGCCGAAGGTGAGCCGGTGCACCGCCACCTGCTGACCGAGGTCGGACAGCGATCGCCAGGAGATCGCGTCCGGGACGCCGCGCCCCTGGTGGTAGGCGCGGATCTCCGGCACCGTGGCCAGCAGGGTGCACAGCGCCAGCTCGCGTTCGCCGGCCCATGTCTGCTCCCGCTGCCACACGTGCCCTTCGGTCTCCTGCAGGAGGTCGCCGATTCGTTCCCGGACGGCGCCGGTGAGCTCGGCGATCCGCGCCAGGGCGGTCGGTTCCTGCACGGTTCGGGCGGTGAGGGAGAGCATGTCGCGGGCGTCCTCGTCCCTGAAGCCGAGGAGCACGAGCGTCTCGGGAAGGTCGGGGGCGCTGAGCCGGCCGCGGACCTGCTCGACGGTGAGGGCGTGGGTCATGCGGTCTCCTCGGGATCGTCGGCGGTGGTGGTCTCGATCCGGTCCACCAGGGTGGTGAGGGTGTCCACCGGGGCGTCCACGCCGGTGGGGGCGACGGACTGGCCGAATGCGCGGGCGGCCATCCGGGCGGTGCGCTCACGCTGCTCGCTGGCCAGCTCGTCCAGCTCCGCGCCGAGCTGCCGGGCACGTGCGGCGGCCCCGGGAGCCGTCGGGTCGAGGGTCTCCAGCTCGGCCTGGATCTCCAGCACCCGACGGCGGAAAGCGACGATGTCCATCGGCAGTGAGACTAGTCGCCGGTGCGGGAGTGCGTCGATGTGGTTGTGGTGCTGAGCGCCACGCTGGCTGCGGGGGTGGTTGGGGTGCTGTGGTGGCTGCCTCGCTGACCGTGGTGGTGGGGGTGTTAGCTGGTGAGGGTCCAGTCGTTGGGGTTGTGGGGGGTGGGCAGGGTGGTGCCGTCTGGGAGGGTGAAGATCCAGTGGCCGTGGTGGCGGGTCATGGTGATGCCTCGGGTGTCGACGAGGGCGTGGTGGTGGTAGCACAGCAGTGCCCCGTTGGTGGTGTCCGTCGGGCCGCCGTCGGCCCAGTGGATCCGGGCGTGGTGGGATTCGCAGATCACTGGGGGTGCGGTGCATCCGGGCCAGGTGCAGCCTTTGTCGCGGGCGATGAGGGCGCGGCGTTGGGCGGGGGTGAACAGCCGGTGGGTGCGGCCGTGGTTGATGATCTCGTTGTCGGGGGAGAACAGGATGCGGTAGATGCCGCCGCAGGTGGCCAGGCGGCGGAGCAGGTCTGGTGGGACGGGGCCGGTGGCGTCGTCGAAGGTGGCGGGTTCCTCGCTCAGGCGGGTGGCCCAGTCGATGCTGGCCAGGTCGGTGAGCTGGGTGGGGTCCCAGGTGCCTGGTCGTGGGGGTGGGCTCTGACCGTGGGGTCTGATGGTCTTGGTGCCTGCTGGGTCTGGGTCGATGCCGCCGCCGCTGGTGGTGCTCGGGGTGTTCTCGGCGGTCGGGGGTTGGTTGTTGGTGGCTTCGTGGATGAGGCGTTGGAAGTGGTCGGGTGTGATGAGGACGCCGAGGTGGGGTTGGACGGAGGCGTGGGTGCCTACGAGGCCTTGGTCCAGGACGAGGTGGGCGATGTCGGCGAGGGCTTGGGCGCGGCGTTGGTCGGGGGTGCGTTGGTCGTCGGGGGCCGGTGGGGTCATGAGGGCGTGCATGGCGGTGCGGAGCAGGCGGCCGTTCTCTTCGGTGAGGAAGCCGGACAGGTGCCAGCCGTCCAGGGTGCGGGCCAGCTCGAAGTACTCACGCTGCTTGGTGTGGCGGTAGCCGCGTTCGTCGGCCTCGGGGTCGGCGACGGAGGCGAAGTGCCTGCCCAGGCGGCGGACCTGGTTCACGGTGAGCTG
>CAZMDO010000168.1:0-5776 GCA_964564445.1 uncultured Ruaniaceae bacterium
CGTCCACCCGGCCGAGCACCGCGGTGTAGGCACCGATGTACTTGCGC
The DNA here is from genome assembly GCA_964564445.1 of uncultured Ruaniaceae bacterium. GTDB lineage: Bacteria > Actinomycetota > Actinomycetes > Actinomycetales > Beutenbergiaceae > Ruania. Next base: position 48 of record CAZMDO010000168.1, read on the forward strand.
AGCCGGTAGCAGTAGATCTCCAGCGCGCGGGCCGCAGCCTCGTCCCCGGACTCGGCAGCAGCGGTGATGTCGCGCATGTCCACCATCCCGGTCAGCCCGAGCATCCCGGACCGGCGGTTCATCAGCTCGTCGATCTCATCGATGCTCATCCCCGCGTGCCGGGCCAGGTGGAACACCACCGCCGGGTCGATGTCCCCGGTACGGGTGCCCATCACCAGCCCCTCCAACGGGGTCAGCCCCATCGAGGTGTCCACCGACCGGCCGTTCTGCACCGCTGTGATCGAGGCCCCGTTGCCCAGGTGCAGCACGATCAGGTTCGCCTCCTCCGGCGCCAGGCCGAGGAAGTGGGCGGCCTCCCGGGCCACGTACTGGTGCGAGGTGCCGTGCGCCCCGTACCGGCGCACCCGGTGCTTCTGGGCCACCTCCCGGTCCAGGGCGTAGGTGGCCGCCCGGTCCGGGATGGTCAGGTGGAAGGAGGTGTCGAACACCGCCACGTGCGGCAGGTCGGTGAAGATCTTGCGCGCCGCCCGGATACCGGCCAGGTTCGGCGGGTTGTGCAGCGGCGCCAGGTCGGACAGGTCCTCGATGGTGTGCTCCACCTGTTCGTCGATGAGCACCGAGTGCCCGAACCGGGCCCCGCCCTGCACCACCCGGTGCCCCACCGCCACCAGTCCCACCGCGGACAGGTCCGGACCGTGCGCGGCGAACGCGGAGTCCATCGCCGCCATCGCGGCCGTGTGGTCCGGCACCTGCAGGTCCCGCTCGTGCTCCTCGCCGTTGTTCGCGTGCCGCAGGTGCCCGTTGGCCTGCCCCACCCGCTCTACCAGCCCGGAGGCCACCGCATGCCCGGTGGTCGCGTCCACCACCTGGTACTTGAGCGAGGAGGAGCCGGCGTTGATGACCAGCACGTGCTCCGCCGTCGTGGGTGTGCTCATGAGACTCCCTGGGCCTGGATGGCAGTGATCGCCACCGTGTTCACGATGTCGGTGACCAGCGCCCCGCGGGACAGGTCGTTGACCGGGCGGCGCAGCCCCTGCAGCACCGGACCCACCGCCACCGCCCCGGCGCTGCGCTGGACCGCCTTGTAGGTGTTGTTGCCGGTGTTCAGGTCCGGGAAGATCAGCACGGTGGCACGCCCGGCCACCTGCGAGTCCGGCATCTTCGTGGCCGCCACCGCCGCATCCACGGCGGCGTCGTACTGGATCGGACCCTCCACCACCAGGTCCGGGGCACGCTCACGGACCTCGGCGGTGGCCGCGCGCACCTTGTCCACGTCCGCACCCGACCCGGAGGCGCCGGTGGAGTAGGACAGCATCGCGATCCGCGGCTCCACCCCGAACTGGGCGGCGGTGGCGGCCGAGGAGATGGCGATGTCGGCCAGCTGGGTGGCGGTGGGGTCCGGGTTGACCGCGCAGTCGCCGTAGACCAGCACCCGGTCCTCCAGGCACATGAAGAACACCGAGGAGACGATCGAGACCCCCGGTGCGGTCCTGATGATCTCGAACGAGGGCTTGATCGTGTGCGCGGTGGTGTGCTGGGCGCCGGAGACCATCCCGTCGGCCAGCTGCTCGGCCACCATCATCGTGCCGAAGTAGGACACGTCGGCCACGATCTCCCGGGCCCGGTCGATGGTCATCTGCTTGTGCGCGCGCAGCTCGGCGTACCGGGCGGCGAACGGCTCGCGCAGCTCGGAGCTGACCGGGTCGATGATCTGCGCCGCCGCCAGTTCCAGACCGAGCTCGGCGGCGCGGGCGCGGATCGCCGCCGGGTCACCGAGCAGGGTCAGGTCCACCACGTCCCGGGCCAGCAGGGTGCTCGCGGCGCGCAGGATGCGGTCGTCGTCGCCCTCGGGGAGCACGATGTGCTTGCGGTCCGCCCGCGCCCGTTCCAGCAGGTCGTGGGCGAACATCAGCGGGGTGAGCACCGCGGCGCGCGGCACGTCCACAGCATCGAGCAGCGCCTCGGCGTCCACGGCGGTCTCGAACGTGGACCGGGCCAGGTCCAGCTTGCGTTGCGACCCGGTGGACAGCAGCCCGCGGGTGCGGGCCGCGGCGCTGGCGGTCTCGAACGTGCCGTGCTCGGTGGCGATCACCGGAAGCCGCTGGCTCAACCCCTCGATCAGGCGGCTGACCTGCTCCGCTGGACGGAAACCACCGTTCAGGATGAGCGCCGCCAGCGAGGGGAAGGTGTCCGCCGCGTGCGCCGCGAGCACGGCCAGCACCGCATCGGAGCGGTCCCCCGGCACGATCACGGCCGCACCGTCCACCAGCCGCGGGAGGATGTGCTCCATCGTCATCCCACCGACGATCAGCGTCTCCGCCTCCCGGCCCAGCAGCTCGGGGTCGCCGGCGATCAGGGTGCCGTCCACCGCGTCCATCAGCTCCCGAACGCTCGGCGCCGACAGCAGCGGAATGTCCGGCATCACCCAGGCGGGCGCCGGCAGGTCGGACAGGGCGGCACCGGTCTCGGCCACCCGGTCGGGATCGCACCGGTTCGCCACCACCGCCGCCATCCCGGCGTGGGCGGCGGTCAGCTCGGCGAAGGAGACGTCCACCAGCTGGCGTACGTCCTCCGGTCCGCGCTCGCGCGCGGAGACCACCAGCACGACGGCGGAGCCCAGGTTGGCAGCGACCCGTGCGTTGTACGCGAGCTCGGTGGGGCCGGCCACGTCGGTGTAGTCCGAGCCGATGATCACCACTGCGTCGCACCGGGCCGCGAGCTGGCGGTACTGGGCCACGATGGTGGCCAGGGCGGCCTCCGGGTCGGCGTGCACCGCGTCGTAGTCGACCGCCACGCACTCGCTCTCCGGGATGTCCGCGGTGGCGTGGCTGGCCAGCAGGTGCAGCACCGAGTCGGTCTCCCCGGCGCTGCCGCGGCTGATCGGGCGGAACACCCCCACCCGTTTCACCCGGCGGGCGAACGCCTCCACCAGGCCCAGGGCCACCGACGACTTGCCGGTGTGCCCCTCCGGGGAGGTCACGTACACGCTGGTGGTCATCTGTTCTCCTGCGTCCGGGCGCGCGCGGTGGGTGCCTGGGTGGTGCGCGGGGGTGCACCGGGGGCGGCGCGCGGGTGCGCACCAGGATGAACGCTACCCGCCGCGGGTGTGCAGGAGCAGGGCTAAAGGTCCCGGTGGCCGCCAGGGTGGTGGGTCAGACACTTGTCTGCAGCACTCCTTGGTACGTGCACCACGGGAATCTGCCCTTCGGACACCGATTCGTGCTGCAGACGGTCGTCTGCGCGCGGGTCGGGGGGCGAGGTAGCGGGGCGCGCACCGGCCCGCGGGCAACGTAGGCTGGTGGGGTGTCAACTGGTGGTGGTTTCGGCGACTGGCTGCGGGCCGGCACCCGGCCGCGGCTGCTCGGGATCCTGGTGATCCTGCTCGCCGGCGCCGCGCTGTGCATCCGGCTCGGTGCCTGGCAGCTGGACCGTGCCCAGGAGCGCGGCGAGCAGGCGGCCGCCGTGGAGCAGGCTGCCCGGCAGGGGGGCGATCCGGTGCCGCTGGCCGAGGTGGTCGCCCCGCAGACCGGGTTCACCCAGAGCATGGTCGGCCAGCACGTGCAGGTGCGTGGCGAGTACGTGCCCGACCAGCAGTTCTTCGTCGCCGGCCGGGAGCTGGACGGCACCGAGGGCTACTACCTGCTCAGCGCCCTCGCGGTGGACTCCGCGGGCGGGGCCGTGCTGCCGGTGGTCCGCGGCTGGGTGCCAGAGGCCGACCCCGGCTACCTGGAGGTCCCCGCCGGGCAGGTGGAGGTGACCGGGTACCTGGCAGGCTCGGAGGCGGTCACCAGCGGGCTGGCGGCGGACCTGCCCACCGGTGCGCAGATCAGGCTGATCAGTCCGGCGCAGCTGGTGAACGTGTGGGGCGGGCCGATGTATGCCGGTCAGCTGCGGCTGCAGACCCAGGATCCGGTCGCGGCCACGGGCGCTCTGCCGGCGATCGAGCCGGTCGGTCCACCGGTGATCGAGGACGCCGGCCTGAACATCCGCAACCTCGCCTACGCCGCGGAGTGGTGGATCTTCGGCGGGTTCGCCCTGGTGCTGTGGTGGCGGATGGTGCGCGACGAGGTGCGCCACCTGCGGGCCGAGCGCGCCGCTGCCCATCCTTCCGCGCCGGCGGGACAGGCCGCCGAGGTGCGCGAACGGGTCTGAGGCGCCCGATCCCGGCCGGCGGACTCGCCCGGTCCGACGCTGCCGACCGGGCAGCCGCCTGCCTGCACCGGTCCTCACCGACCTCGCGCGGCTGCGCCCGGGCGACCTCAGGCTGAGGTGAGAGCGTCTGCGAAAGCCGAGGCTGCGCCGTCGAGCTCATCCTCGGCCGCACCGAGCGAGGTGGCGATCACCTCCCGCACCGCTGCCAGGTCCACCGGCTGCGCCCCGGCCTGGCCCTGCGCCCCGGCGATCAGCGACCGGCACTCCTCGGCGAGCTCCTCCAGCGGGCACTGGCTGTGCAGCGCCTGCGCGAACAGCACCCGCGCCTCCTCGGCGTCCTCGGTGGTGTGCGCGATGATCAGCAGCGCATAGGTGCCGCAGAACTGCCGCAGCGTGCTCTGCGGGCCGGCCACCGCTTGCTGGAACGTGGTCAGCGCCGCCAGGTCGGCCTCGAACGCCGCGCTCTGCTCCGCACCGGGCTCCAGGGTGGCGGGCGCCGCCGGCGGGCCCGGCGTGGAGAGCACCTGCTCGGCGAACGCGGTCGCCCGGGTGCAGGCGGCGTTCACCTCGTCCAGGGACTCGACCTCGCCGACCTCGCCGATCGGGGCCATCGCCGCACCGGTGACCACCTCGGTCAGCGCCGGCCCGTCCGGGAGGGTGAGCGCCTCGACCTGCTCGCTCTGCCACGCCTGCAGGTCCGCCTGCCAGGCGGCGAGTGCGGCCTCCTGCTCGCCGTCGCCGCCACGGACCAGCAGCACGGTCACCACGGCCGCGACCAGCACCACGACCACGCCCGCCATCGCCCACCTGCGCATGCCCGCCAGGGTAACCGAGCGCCGCCCGCGGCCCCGCCGAGGCAGCGATCACCTCCCGCGGTGCCGGCGCCCTGGCCGCGTGGGTGAGAATGGAGTCATGAGCGAGGGTGAAGCCGCAACCAGCGACGTGCAGGAGATGAAGGCCCGGGGCGCGTTCTCCCGCTACCGGATCATGGCGTTCGTCACCGGCGGGATGCTGTTGTTGTTGTGCCTGGAGATGCTGCTGAAGTACGTGGTGCAGGTGAACGGGTTCGGCGAGCCGGTGATCGGCTCCTGGGTGGCGTTCGTGCACGGCTGGATCTACGTGGTCTACGCGGTCACCGTGTTCGACCTGTGGAGCCGGATGCGGTGGGGCTTCGGCCGGATCGTGCTGCTGATCGCCGGCGGTGTGGTGCCCGTGCTGTCCTTCGTGATGGAGCAGAAGGCCCGCGTCTGGGCGGAGACCACGCTGGCCGCGCGCCGCGGGGAGCCCGCTCCGGAGGTCTGACAGCGACCGCGATCGGCCCGGGCGGGGGAGGGGCGCCGGTGTCTCACCAGCCGGGATGGTCGGCTGCACACGCGCGACGGCGCAGCTCACCTGCCGCTGCTGCGTATCCTTGTCGCGTGAGCGCCTCAGCACAGCCCCGCCCCGTCCTCGTCGTCGACTTCGGGGCGCAGTACGCACAGCTGATCGCCCGCCGGGTGCGGGAGGCGCAGGTGTACTCCTTGATCGTGCCGCACACCATGCCGGTGGCGGACATGCTCGCCAAGGACCCGGCCGCG
>CAZMDO010000169.1:0-5758 GCA_964564445.1 uncultured Ruaniaceae bacterium
GTCGCCATCCTGGCCCGGGGGCGAACCGGGCTGGCGGCGGCCGAGGACGCGGTGCGCGGCCGGGGGCAGCGCGCCCTGGCCATCCCGACCGACGTCGCGGACGCGGAGGCGGTGCGCCGGGCCGCGGCACAGGTCGCCGGCGAGCTGGGCGTGATCGACGTGTGGGTGAACGTGGCCTTCGTCGGCTCCCTGGCCTACTCCTGGGACACCACCGATGCGGAGGTGCGGCGGATCACCGAGGTGAGCTACCTCGGTCAGGTGCACGGTACGCAGGCGGCACTGGCGCACATGCGCCCGCGGGACCGCGGCGTGATCGTCAACGTCGGCTCCGCGCTGGCCTACCGGTCCATCCCGCTGCAGGCGGCCTACTGCGGGGCCAAGCACGCCGTCGTCGGCTACACCCGATCCGTGGTCACCGAGCTGGCCAGCGAGCACAGCAACGTCAAGCTGTGCACCATCCAGCTGCCCGGGCTGAACACCCCGCAGTTCTGCTGGAACCTGAACCGGATGCCCGGCCACCCGATGCCGGTGCCGCCGATCTTCACCACCGAGGTGGCCGCGCGCGGCATCCTGTTCATCGCCGAGCACCCCCGGCGGAACATGTGGGTCGGGTTCTCCACCGCCTACACGATCCTCGGCGACCGGTTGGTGCCCAAGCTGGCCGACTGGTACCTGGCCCGCACCGGGGTGGCCGCCCAGCAGACCGAGGCGGACCTGCCGCGGTGGGGGGCGAACCTGTTCGAGGCCAAGGACGAGGACGTCGACCGCGGTCCGGACGGTCCGTTCGTGCGCCAGTCCCGAGCACGGGACCCGTGGCTGTGGTCCACCATGCGCCGCGGGCCGATCGTGGTCGGGCTGCTGACGGCGGCCGCCGGTGTCGCCGCGACCGTCACCTGGAACCGCTCCAGCAGGGGAGGCGGGTGACGGCGACCCGGCCCCGGCTCCCGCGGCCGGGCGGCAGCAGGACCGGTCTCCCGCCCCGACCTGCGGGACGTGCCGGAGCCGTCTAGCGTGGAAGATCCCGACGCGCGGTTCATGGGGGGAGCCGCCGACCGGCACACCGACAAGGCCTGGCACGTGCGCAGCACGTGCCAGGAGGAGGTTGGCAGTGGTCGACACTCTTGAGGCCTCAGCAGCGACCCAGACCGGCGATCTCGAACGTGCGCTGCGCGACCGCGTCGATGGCGAGGTGCGGTTCGACGACGGCAGCCGGGCCACCTACTCCACCGACGCCTCGAACTTCCGGCAGGTGCCCATCGGGGTGGTCCTACCCCGCACGGTGGCCGCCGGGGCGGAGGCGGTCGCGGTCTGCCGGGAGCACCAGGTGCCGGTGCTCTCCCGCGGCGGCGGCACCAGCCTGGCCGGTCAGTGCACGAACACCGCCGTGGTGATCGACTGGACGAAGTACTGCAACCACCTGCTCAGCGTGGACGAGGAGAACCGGACCTGCGTGGTGGAACCGGGCATCGTGCTCGACGACCTGAACGCCCAGCTGGCCCCCACCGGGCTGCGGTACGGCCCGCAGCCCTCCACCCACCGCAGCTGCACCATCGGCGGCATGGTCGGCAACAACTCCTGCGGGGCCTCCGCCCAGCGCACCGGCAAGGTGGTGGACAACCTCGCCGCGCTCGAGGTGCTCAGCTACGACGGCGCCCGGTTCTGGTGCGGGCCCACCAGCGACGAGGAGTACCACCAGATCGAGCGGCACGGCGACCGCCGCGCCGCCATCTACCGCTCGCTGCGCCGGCTGCGGGACACCTACACCGAGGAGATCCGGGAGAGGTACCCGGACATCCCCCGGCGGGTCTCCGGCTACAACCTGGACTCGCTGCTGCCCGAGCACGGCTTCGACGTGGCCGGTGCGCTCGTGGGCAGCGAGTCCACCCTGGTGACCGTGCTGCACGCGGAGCTGAAGCTGATGCCGGTGCTGCCGGCGCGCACGCTGGTGGTCCTCGGCTACCCGGACATCGCCACCGCCGCCGACGCCGTACCGGCCATCCTGCCGCACCACCCGGTGGCGCTGGAGGGAGTGGACCACTACCTGGTGCACGACGAGCAGGTCAAGGACATGAACGCCCAGGCGCTCAGCGAGGTGCCCCCGGGCACCGGCTACCTGCTGGTGCAGTTCGGCGGCGAGACCACCGAGGAGAGCGACCGGGCCGCCCAGGAGATGCTGGACGACCTGGAGGGCAGCGAGCACGAACCCTACGCCAGGTCCTTCGACGACCCCGAGCGCGAGGACGAGCTCTGGGCGGTGCGCGAGGCCGGACTCGGTGCCACCGCCCACCAGCCGGGCCACCGGGACACCTTCGAGGGCTGGGAGGACTCGGCCGTCCCGCCCGAACGCCTCGGCGACTACCTGCGCGACCTGCGCGCGATGTACGAGGAGTTCGGGTACGCCTCGGAGGCCGGCCCGAGCCTGTACGGCCACTTCGGCCAGGGCTGTGTGCACACCCGCATCCCGTTCGACCTGTTCACCGCCGAGGGCGTGGCCACCTACCGCCGCTTCATGGAGCAGGCGGCCGACCTGGTAGCCTCCTACGGCGGCTCCTTCTCCGGCGAGCACGGCGACGGGCAGAGCCGCGGCGAGCTGCTGCCGCGGATGTTCGGGGACACGATCATGGCCGCCTTCGGCGAGGTCAAGCACATCTTCGACCCGCAGAACCTGATGAACCCGGGGAAGGTGGTCCACCCCTACCACCTGGACGAGAACCTCCGGCTGGGGGCGGCCTGGTCCCCGCGAGCGCCCCACGACCTGTTCTTCGCCTACCCGGAGGACGGCGGCTCCTTCGTCAACGCTGCCACCCGGTGCGTGGGCGTGGGCAACTGCCGCACCAGCTCCCCCGAGGGCGGGCAGGTGATGTGCCCCTCCTACCAGGTCACCGGGGAGGAGGAGCACTCCACCCGGGGGCGGGCCCGGCTGCTGTTCGAGATGATGAACGGGCACGAGGATGGCCTGATCACCGACGGCTGGCGCTCGAGGGAGGTGCGCAACGCCCTCGACCTGTGCCTGGCCTGCAAGGGCTGCAAGACCGACTGCCCGGCCGATGTGGACATGGCCACCTACAAGGCCGAGTTCCTCGCCCACCACTACGCCGGCCGGCTGCGCCCGCGCGCCGACTACGCCCTGGGCTGGCTGCCGGTGGCCGCCCAGGCGGTCTCCCGGCTGCGGGCCGCACCGGCGGTCAACGCGATCAGCCACGCGCCGGTGCTGCGGGAGGTGATCCCGGCCGTCGCCGGGCTGGAGCACCGGGAGATCCCGCTGTTCGCCCACCGCACCCTGCAGCAGTGGTGGGCCGGGCGCGGTCCGCGCGGCAGCGGCGAGCGCGGCCAGGTGCTGCTCTGGCCGGACACCTTCACCAACACCTTCCACCCGAGCGTGGGCCGAGCGGCTGTGGAGCTGTTGGAGGACGCCGGCTGGCAGGTGCACATCCCGACCGAGCCGTTGTGCTGCGGCCTGACCTGGATCTCCACCGGTCAGCTGACCACTGCCCGCAAGGTGCTCTCCCGCACCGCAGGGGCACTCGCCGAGCACGTGCAGCGCGGCGGGTACGTGGTGGGGCTGGAGCCGAGCTGCACCGCGGTGTTCCGCAGCGACGCACCGGACCTGCTCGCCGGCGACCAGGACGTGCAGCGGCTGCAGCAGGCGACCGTGACCCTCGCCGAGCTGTTGATGGACCACTCCCCCGGCTGGCAGCCACCCCGGCTGGACCAGGCGGGCACCACCCGAGCGCTGGCGCAGGTGCACTGCCACCAGCACGCGATCATGGGCTGGGACAGCGACGCCCGCCTGCTCGAGGCAGCCGGGGTGGAGGCGGAGAAGCTGGATTCCGGCTGCTGCGGGCTGGCCGGCAACTTCGGCTTCACCGCCGGCCACGGCCAGGTCAGCGAGGCCTGCGCCGAGCAGGTGCTGCTGCCCCGGGTGCGGGAGGCGGAGGCAGGCACCGCGGTGCTCGCCGACGGGTTCTCCTGCCGCACCCAGATCCACGAGCTGGACAGCGGCGGTCGGGAGGGGGTGCACCTGGCCGAGCTGCTCGCCGCCCGGCTCGACGGCGCAGCCCACCGGGCCAAGGATGCTCACCAGGATCTCGGGGCAGCTCCCGACGGCGCAGCCCACCGCGGTCAGGAGGCTCACCCGGGCCCTGCCCGGCCGGCGCCACCGGCTCCAGCGGCGCAGTATGCCGCACTGGCGGCTGCGACCGCGCTCGGCGCCGCAGCTGCGGGTGCCGTCGCGCAGGCCGTGGCCACCCGGATCCGTCGGCGCTGACCGACCACCACCGACAGGCACGAGCTGGAAGGAGCACGACGATGGCACAGAACGTAGGCGACTACCTGCTGCAACGGCTGCGTGAGTGGGGGGTGGAGAAGGTCTTCGGCTACTCCGGGGACGGGATCAACGGCCTGATGGCCTCCTGGTACTCCGCGGGCAACGACCCCCAGTTCATCGAGGCCCGGCACGAGGAGATGGCCGCCTTCGAGGCGTGCGGGTACGCGAAGTTCAGCGGTCGGCCCGGCGTGTGCGTGGCCACCTCCGGCCCGGGCGCGATCCACCTGCTCAACGGCCTCTACGACGCCAAGCTGGACCACCAGCCCGTGGTGGCGATCGTCGGGCAGACCAACCGCACCGCCATGGGTGGCTCCTACCAGCAGGAGGTGGACCTGCACACGTTGTACAAGGACGTCGCCAGCGCCTACGTGCAGACGGTGAACACCCCCGAGCAGCTGCCGAACGTGCTGGACCGGGCGATGCGGGTGGCGATGTCGCAGCGCACGGTCACGGCCCTGATCATCCCGGCCGACGTGCAGGAGCTGGAGTACAGCCCGCCCGAGCACGCGTTCAAGATGGTGCCCTCCTCGATGGGCGCCGAGTGGCCCACCACCGTGCCGGACGACGAGGCGATCCGCCGCGCCGCCGAGGTACTGAATGCCGGGTCCAAGGTGGCCATGCTCGTCGGCCAGGGCGCCCGGGACGCCCGCGAGGAGGTCATCGAGGTGGCCGACCGGCTCGGCGCCGGGGTGGCCAAGGCCCTGCTCGGCAAGGACGTGCTCGGCGACGACCTCCCGTTCGTCACCGGTGCGATCGGCCTGCTCGGCACCCGGCCGAGCTACGAGATGATGCGCGAGGCCGACACGCTGCTCATCGTCGGGTCGAGCTTCCCGTACTCGCAGTTCCTGCCCGAGTTCGACCAGGCCCGCGCGGTGGAGATCGACGTGGACGCGAAGTTCATCGGCATGCGCTACCCCACCGAGGTGAACCTGGTCGGGGACGCCGCCACCACCCTGCGGGCCCTGGCCGGCTACCTGGAGCCGCGTGAGGACACCTCCTGGCGGGAGAAGATCGAGCAGGGCGTGGCCGACTGGTGGCACACGATGGACGCCCAGGCCCACGTCCCGGGCGAGCCGGTGAACCCGATGCGGATCTTCACCGAGCTGTCCGCGCGGCTACCCGAGGACGTGATCGTCTCCGCCGACTCCGGCTCGTCGGCGAACTGGTACGCCCGGCACCTGAGGTTCACGGCCGGGATGCGTGGCTCGTTGTCCGGCACGCTGGCGACCATGGGTCCGGGGGTGCCGTACGCGATCGGGGCGAAGTTCGCCCACCCGGACCGGCCCGCCATCGCGATGGTCGGCGACGGCGCCATGCAGATGAACGGGCTCGCCGAGCTGATCACGATCAAGCGGTACCACCAGGAGTGGACCGACCCGCGGCTGGTGGTCTGCGTGCTGCACAACAACGACCTGAACCAGGTCACCTGGG
>CAZMDO010000170.1:0-5756 GCA_964564445.1 uncultured Ruaniaceae bacterium
ACGAGGAGTACGGCGTGGACACCCCGCTGGTGGTCTACGACGGCGACGACGAGGACGACGACTTCGACTTCGACGACCTCGACGAGGACGCCCTGGAGGAGGACGAGAGCCTCGCCGAGGACGAGACCGACAGCGACGACGAGGCCGACGCCCGGCCCTGACCCGGTACTGATCGGCCCCGGCACTGACCGGCGTGGACCCCGGTACCGACCGGCGTGGACCCCGGTACCGACCGGCCTGACCCCGGAACCGACCGGCGCTGCGCTCAGCGGCGCTCCGGGTAGCCGAGCTGCGGCTCGGTGACCTCGTCCAGGACCTGCCGGATCTGCTCGGGCAGCTCCAGGTCCTCGGCGGCCAGCGCCCCGCGCAGCTGCGCCGGGGATCGGGCGCCGATGATCGCGCTCGCCACCCCGGGAGCGTCCCGGGTCCAGGCCAGCGCCACCTCCACCGGAGCCCGACCGAGGCCGTCGGCCGCGGTGGCCACCGCCTCCACCACCGACCGGGCTCGATCGTTCAGGTACGGCTCGACGAACCCGCGCAGGTGCGGCGAAGCGGCCCGGGAGTCCGCAGGCACCGAGCGGCGGTACTTGCCCGACAGCACCCCCCGGCCGAGCGCCGACCAGGCCAGCACCCCCACCCCCAGCGCGTCCGCCGCCGGCAGCACCTCCCGCTCGATACCCCGCTGCAGCAGCGAGTACTCCATCTGTGCGGCCGCCAGGCCCGGGCCGTCGGCCAGCACGGTCGCCGCGTGCGCGAGCTGCCAGGCGGCGTGGTTGGCCAGTCCCACGTACCGGGCGCGGCCGGTGGTCACGGCGTGCTCCAGGGTCCACAACGTCTCCGCGACCGGGGTGCGGCTGTCCGGCGTCTGCACCAGCCACAGGTCCAGGTGGTCGGTGCCCAGCCGGGCCAGCGAGGCGTCCAGCGCGTCCAGCAGCGCCCCGCGGGAGGCGTCCACCCGGCCGGCACGCACACCGGCCTTGGAGCACAGCACCACGTCCGCGCGGTCCACCTCCTCGGCGAGCAGGGCGCCGATCACCTCCTCGGCCGCACCGTCGGAGTAGGTGGCGGCGGTGTCCAGCAGCGTCCCGCCCGCGTCCAGGAACACGCGCAGCTGGTCGGCGGCGTCGCCGGCGTCGGTGTCCCGGCCCCAGGTCATCGTGCCCAGCCCCACCGAGGACACGCGCAACCCGCTGCCGCCCACACGCCGTGAATCCATGGAGGCGAGGTTACCGGTCCGCGCCCCTTACTCTTGGACCCCGTGACATGGTACGAAGCGCTCATCCTCGGCCTGGTGCAGGGGCTGACCGAATTCCTCCCGATCTCCTCGAGCGCGCACCTGCGCATCGTGGGCGACCTGATGGGCTCCGACCCGGGGGCCGCCTTCACGGCGATCACCCAGATCGGCACCGAGACGGCCGTGGTGCTCTACTTCCGCCGCGACATCGCCCGGATCATCGCCCACTGGGCGAAGTCCCTGCCTGTGGGCCCGTGGAAGAACCAGGTGCCCAGCTCCGACCCGGACGCCCGGATGGGCTGGTTCGTGATCTGCGGCTCCATCCCGATCGTGGTGCTCGGGCTGGCCTTCCAGGACGCGATCGAGCACGCGCTGCGCAACCTGTACCTGACCGCCACCGTGCTCGCCGTCTTCGGCGTGATCCTCGGCATCGCCGACGTGCGCGGCACCAAGACCCGCACCCTGGACCGGCTCACCTGGAAGCACGCCTGGCTGTACGGCTTCGCCCAGTCCCTGGCGCTGATCCCCGGGGTGTCCCGCTCCGGCGGCACCATCACCGCCGGTCTGCTGATGGGCTACACCCGCGAGGCCGCCGCCCGGTACTCCTTCCTGCTGGCCATCCCCGCCGTGCTCGGTTCCGGCTTCTACCAGCTGGTCAAGAGCGGCGGCACCGCCGGCGACGTCGGCTTCTGGCCCACCCTGCTGGCCACCATCGTGGCGTTCGCTGTCGGGTACGTGGTGATCATCGCCTTCCTGAAGATCGTCTCCACCTACTCCTACCGCCCGTTCGTCTACTACCGGATCGGCCTGGCCGTGCTGGTGGTGGTCCTGCTGCTCGCCGGCGCGCTCACCGCCGTGCCGGCCGCCGGTTAGTCTGAACGGGTGCACTCCTGGCCCCGCCCCCACCTGCCCGTCCTCGACCCGCCCGGCCTGCGGCCGCAGCTGACGGACACCGCCAGCGGGCGACCGGTCGACCCGGTCGGCCCCGCCGGTGACGGCGTCGCTCGCCTCTACGTGTGCGGCATCACCCCGTACGACTCCACCCACCTGGGGCACGCCTTCACCTATGTGGCCTTCGACACCCTCAACCGGGTGTGGCGCGACGCCGGCGTGGCGGTCACCTACGTGCAGAACGTCACCGATGTGGACGACCCGCTGCTGGAGCGCGCCGAGCAGACCGGGGTGGACTGGCGTGAGCTCGCCGCCGACCAGGTGCAGCTGTTCCGGACCGACATGGCGGCGCTGCGGGTGCTCCCGCCGGAGCACTACGTGGGCGTGGTGGAGGCGATCGACCTGGTGGTCGCCGCCGTCGAGCGCATGCTCGCCGCCGGTGCCGCCTACCGGGTGGAGGCCGACGTCTACGCCGACCTGGGCGCCGACCCCCGGTTCGGGTCGGTCTCGAACCTGGACCGGGCGGAGATGGCCCGGCTGTTCGCCGAACGCGGCGGCGACCCCGACCGGCCGGGGAAGCGGGACCCGTTGGACCCGCTGCTCTGGCGCGGCCGGCGCGCCGGGGAGCCCTGGTGGGACGGCGCCGGCCTGGGCCCCGGCCGGCCCGGCTGGCACATCGAGTGCGGCGCGATCGCCGCGCACCACCTGGGCCTGCCGGTCACCGTGGAGGGCGGCGGCGAGGACCTCATCTTCCCGCACCACGACATGGGCGCCAGCCACCTGCGCTTCCTGCAGGAGGACGCCGCGGCCGAACCCATCCGGGCCTACCTGCACACCGGCCTGGTCGCCTACCAGGGCGCCAAGATGAGCAAGTCGCTGGGCAACCTGGTGTTCGTCTCCGGGCTGCTTGCCGACGGGGTGGACGCCCGCGCCATCCGGTTGGTGCTGCTCGGCCACCACTACAGCGAGTCCTGGGAGTACACCGACGCCGAGCTGACCGAGGCCGCCGAGCGGCTCCAGCGGTGGTGCGCCGCCGCCGGCGCCGCGGCCGACGACCCGCCGCCGGCGGGTGCGCACGCCCGGGCGAGCACGCCCGCCCCGGGCAGCGCCCGGACCGAGCCGGCCTCCGCCGTCGTGACGGAGATGCGCGCAGCGCTCGCCGATAACCTGGACACCGCTGCCTGCCTGAAGGTGGTGGACCGGGCCGTGGCCGCTGGCACGCTCGCAGCCGAGGTGATCACGGCCGTCGACGCCCTGCTCGGCATCGACCTGCGCTGACCGGGTCCGCGCCGCTCAGTGCCCGGAGTCGCGGCGGCGCAGGTACTTCTCGAACTCCCGCGCGATCGCCTCACCACTGGCCTCCGGCAGCTCAGCGGTGTCCTTCGCCTGCTCCAGCTGGCGCACGTACTCGGCCACCTCCGGGTCCTCCCCGGCCAGCTCGTCCACGCCGTCCTGCCAGGCCTTCGCGTCCTCGGGCAGCTCACCCATCGGCACCGGTTCGCCGAGCAGCTCCTCCAGCGCGGTCAGCAGCGCCAGGGTGGCCTTCGGCGAGGGCGGCTGGGCCACGTAGTGCGGGACCGCGGCCCACACGTTCAGCGAGTGCATGCCCCGCTCGGTGGCCAGGTGGGTGAGCACCCCGGTGATCCCGGTCGGTCCCTCGTACTCGCTCGCCTCCACGTCCAGCAGCGCCTGCACCCGCGGGTCGTCGCTCGAGGTCTGCACCGGGATCGGCCGGGTGTGCGGCACGTCCGCGAGCAGCGCGCCCACGCACACCAGCGTGGTCGCGCCCAGCTCCTCGACGGCGTCCAGCACCTGGCGGCAGTACTCCCGCCACCGCATCGAGGGCTCCACCCCCTGCACCAGCACCACCCGGCGGCCCCGCTGCGGGGAGGCGGTCACCGAGATCGTGGTCGCCGGCCAGGTGAGCACCCGGGTGCCGTCGGTGTCGGTGGAGACCACCGGCCGGTTCACCTGGAAGTCGTGGAAGGTGTCCACGTCCAGGCTGGTGGCCTCGCGGGCGTCCCACTCGCTCGCCAGCTGGGCGACCGCGGCGCTGGCCGCCGACCCGGCGTCGTTCCAGCCCTCGAACGCTGCGATCACCATCGCCGGCGGGATCTGCGGGGTCTCCTCGCTGCCTTCGTCCGGCGCGGGACCACGATGGCGTGGGGAAGTACTCACCGCACCAGCCTACGGGAGGACGGCGATGCGTACCGGGACGGCGCCGATGCCGACGATCCCGGCTCGGGCGGATAGCCTGGCAGGCGGACCCGCCAGCCCTCGACACACCCCAGGAGAAGCCGTTGCCCGCTCCCCACCACCCCGCGCTGCCGCACCACGGGGCTACCGACGTGACGACCGTGCCCGCCGCGGTGCTCTGGGACATGGACGGCACGCTGGTGGACACCGAGCCGTACTGGATCGCCGCCGAGGTGGACCTGTCCGCCGAGCACGGCGGCACCTGGGACGACCAGCTCGCGCTTGACCTGGTCGGCATGTCCCTGGAGGCCTCGGCCGCCGAGCTGCAGGCCCGGGCCGGGATCCGCGGCACCATCACCGAGATCGTGCACGAGCTGATGGGCCGGGTGGTGGCGCAGGTGCGCAGCAACGGGGTGCCCTGGCGCCCCGGCGCCCGTGAGCTGCTCGCGGCGGTGCGCGCGGCCCAGGTGCCCTGCGCGCTGGTGACCATGTCCTGGAAGCCGCTCACCGACGTCGTGCTCGCCGCGATCCCGGCCGGCACCTTCGACGTGGTGATCACCGGGGACGCGGTGGACCAGGGCAAACCGCACCCGGAGCCCTACCTGCGGGCCGCGGCGGCCCTCGGCGTGGCCCCGGGCGACTGTGTGGCCATCGAGGACTCCCTGCCCGGGATCGCCTCGGCCACCACCGCCGGCACCCGGGTGCTGGCCGTGCAGGCCAAGGTGCCCGTGCCCGCCGCCCCGGGCCGCAGCCGGCTCGCCAGCCTCGAGCAGGTGGGGCTGGCCGACCTGCGGCGCATCGCCGCCGGAGAGCTCTATGACCTCCTCCCGGCCGGCTGACCGGTCCCGCACCCGCGGCTGGCGAATCGGCACGCTCGCGGGGGCGCCGGTGGTGATCACCGCCGGCTGGCTGCTGGTCGCCGCCGTGCTGGTCGCGGTCATCGCCCCCTGGCTGCAGAACCGCCTGGGCCTCGGGGCCGAGGCCTACCTGTGGGCGCTCAGCGTGCCCGCACTGCTGCTGCTGTCCGTGCTCGCGCACGAGCTCGCGCACGGGCTGGCCGCCCAGGCGCGGGGCATCCGCGCCCGGGAGTACGTGATCACCCTGTGGGGCGGGCACACCTCCTTCGGCACCGGGCTGGCCACCCCGGCCGACTCGGCGATCGTCTCCGTGGCCGGCCCGGCCGCCAACGTGCTGCTCGCCGCCGCCGGCTGGGGGCTGGGCACCGTGACCGACGGGCTGGCCGGGCTCGCCGTGGTCGCCTTCACCTACACGAACGCCTTCGTGGCCGTGTTCAACCTGCTCCCGGCGCTGCCGATGGACGGCGGCAAGCTGCTCGAGGCAGCCATCTGGGCGGCCGGCAAGGACCGGCTGAAGGGCACTCTCGTGGCCGGCCGGGCCGGGCAGGTGCTCGCCATCACCGTCGTGGTCGTCTCCC
>CAZMDO010000171.1:0-5751 GCA_964564445.1 uncultured Ruaniaceae bacterium
CCGGCCGGAGACCAGCGCGAGCACCACCCGGGTGAACAGCTCGGCGGGCCGGCCGGCGACCGGCTGCGCGGTCGCGAGCCAGGCATCCAGCTCCGAGACCCCCTGCGGGGTGACCGCGTACAGCTTGCGGTCCGCGCCGGAGCCGGCCTCCACGCCCACGCCGGCGGCCATCCCGTCCCGCTCCAGGCGCTGCAGGGTGGCATACACCTGTCCGTACTTGAGCTCCCGGCCCTGACCGAGCAGCGCGTCGTAGCGGCGCTTGAGGTCGAAGCCGTGGGCGGGCCGGTCATCGAGCAGGGCGAGCAACGCCATCGGTACACTCATGCGGGCCACTATACACTGAGTGTATACACCGGGTGGATGGTCGCTGGCGGCGCCACCCACCCACCGGGGGCGCCACCCACCCACCGGGGGCGCCACCCATCCACCGAGGTCCCCCGATCAGCGGTGACCGCCATCGAGGGGCACTCCGACCGGGCGAGCACGCGGCAGCCGGCCCGGGGCGGACCCCGCGTGGCGACCAGACCGGTCAGAACACCCGGGCGGAGACCTCGGCGGGGGCGAGCAGCAGCGGTCCGAGCTCGTCGTCGACCTTGAGCAGGCTGAGCGAGGCGCCGGCCATGTCCAGGGAGGTGCAGTACTCCCCCACATAGCTGCGGAACACCGAGATGCCCTTCTCCTCGAGCTTGCGGTGCGCAATCCCGTAGAGCAGGTAGAGCTCGCTGATCGGGGTGCCGCCCAGACCGTTGATCATCAGCGCCACCTGGTCGCCGGACGTGAACGGCAGGTCGGGCACCACCGCATCGAGCAGGATGTCCACGATCTCCTCGGCAGGCACGAGCGCGGTCCGCTCCCGGCCAGGCTCACCGTGGATGCCGATGCCGATCTCCATCTCGTCCTCGCCGATCTCGAACAGCGGGGTGCCGCGCTGCGGCGGGGTGCAGGAGGTGAGGGCGATGCCCATGCTGCGCACGTTGGCGATCACCTTCTCCCCGATCCGCACCAGCTCCTCCAGCTCGGCCCCGTTCTCCGAGGCGGCACCGGTGGCCTTGATCACGAAGAAGTTCCCGGCCACACCGCGCCGACCCACGGTGTAGGTGGAGTCCTTCACGGCCACGTCGTCGTTGACCAGCAGGGCGCCGACCTTCATCCCTTCGGCCTCGCACATCTCCTTGGCCATCTCCCAGGCGGTGCGGTCACCGGTGTAGTTGTTCACCAGGTGCAAGATCCCCTTCGGGGAGTAGAGCAGCTTGGTGGTCTCGTAGACGAACTCCACCGGCGGACCGGCGAACACGTCCCCCGGGCAGGCACCATCCAGCATCCCTGGGCCCACGATCATCGTGTGCGCGGGTTCGTGCCCCGAGCCGGAGCCCTGGATGATGCTCACCTTGTTCTCCCGCGGCGCATCGGCCCGGTAGACCAGGTTGTACTTCGGTTCGTACTTCAGCGCGCCACCGCTGGCGAGCTGGATCCCGGTCAGCATCTCGGGGACGAACTGCCGGGGGTCGTTGACAAACTTCTTCACGAGTCTGCTCCTTGTCGCGAGTCGCGCCAGGCGGCGCTGATGTCCTGAAAGATGACGCCGATCGCGGTGGCACCGGCGTCCACTGAGTCCCGGCTGCGTTCGCCGGTGTAGGCGGCCCGGCCGCGCTTGGCGAGCATGCCGAGGGTGTTCTCGGCCTCCTTGACCGCCACGTCCGCCGCGGTCTGCACAGCGGCGACGCCGCCGTCGTCGAACCCGGCGGTGATGCTGGCCTCCAGGGAGTCCACCGCCGGCACGAGCGCGTCCAGCAGCGTCTTGTCGCCGACCTGGGCCTGGCCGCGTTGGGCGATGCCCTCGACCGCGGCCCGCAGCACGGCGACCAGCTCCGGCCCGGTGAGCTCGGTCCGGTCACCGGCGGCAGCCCCGGCGCGCATGAATGCGGTACCCCAGATCGGGCCGCTCACCCCGCCGACCTTCCCGGCGATCACGAAGCCGATCTTCTTCAGCACCGCGCCCACGGTGGAGCGGTCGAAGGTGTCGTAGTCGGCCAGCACCACCTCGAACCCGCTGCGTAGCGAGAAGCCGAAGTCACCGTCCCCCGCGACGGCATCCAGCTGGGCGAACTCCTCGGCGTGGTCCACGATGGTCCGGGCCATGGTCAGCAGCACCAGGTCCACGTCGTTGTGGTTCTCTGTCATTCGTTCCTCCTCGATCAGTCGAGGCAGCGGAGCAGGTCCGCCAGGGTGACGAGCCCGCCGGGATCGGCGAGCCCGCGGTTGGCGAGCACCTGGATCGGCTCGCCGCCAGGATCCCCGAGCGAGCTGACCACGAGGATCGCCTCGTCGTTCGGTTCGTCCCGGGTGTATCCGTTCACTGTCAGCACGCAGCGCAGCCCGGCCGCGGTGGCGGCGAGCAGGCCGTTGCGGGAGTCCTCGATCACCAGCGTGCGGGCCGGCTGCGCGTGCAGCCGGTGCAGGGCGAGGAGGTAGATGTCTGGTGCCGGCTTCTTCGCCGCGACCACGTCCCCGGCGAGCACGGCGTCGAACGCTGCCGCCCGCTCCGCGCCGACCGCCTGCTCCAGGATCGCCCGCACCGAGGCCTCGGCGGAGGTGGAGGCGACCGCCAGCTGCCAGCCGGCGTCCTGGGCGCCGGTGAGGATCCGGGTGATCCCGGGCCGGGTGGGCAGCCTCCCGCCCGCGACCATCTCGGTGTACCGGGCGGTCTTGTACCGGTGCCACTCGGCGACCATCGCCTGCTGCTCGGCCGGATCGGTGGGCAGCCCCGCCGCAGCGACCACCTCCGGAGTGAGCGCACTGGCCATCCGTTCCTTGCCGCCGGCCACCTGCAGCCGCTCTGCGTACTCGGCCTCGCTCCAGTGCAGCGGCACGCCGAAGTGGCTGAACGTCGCGTTGAAGGCGACCCGGTGCCCGTCCCGCTCGGTGTCGGCGAGCACTCCGTCGCAGTCCAGGATGAGCGTGGTCATGATCGGGTCCCGCCGGTGTCCCAGGCCTTGCCCGCGGAGCCGAACATCCGGATGTGGTCGGCGGCCATCGCCTTGACCGCCTCGTGCTGCACGGCGAACACCGACGGCGGGTCGTACCTGCCCGGGTTCTGGTCCAGGTAGTCCTTCCCGGACTGCAGGTAGGCGATCTTCAGCGCGGTGGAGATATTCACCTTGGCGCAGCCGCGGGCGATCAGGTCGCTGAACTGCTCGGGGGTCATGCCCGTCCCGCCGTGCAGCGCCACCGGGATCCCGGCCGCCTCGACGATGTCGGTGACCCGCTGGTTGTCCAGCGTGGGGGCGGCCCGGTACATCCCGTGCGCGTTCCCGATCGCGGGGGCGAACACATCCACCCCGGTGGCCTCGATGAACGCCAGCGCCGTCTCCAGGCTGAGCTCGGGCCGCGGCACGTCCGGGTTGTCCTCCACCCGGGCGAACGGCTCGATCTCGCCCTCCACCAGGGCACCGACCTCCCGGGCCTGTGCGACCACCTCCACGCACTGGCGCTGGTTCTCCTCGACCGTCAGCTTCGAGGCGTCGAAGAGCACCGAGTTCCACCCGGCGGCCAGGCACTGGGTGATCAGCTCCCGGTCCGGGCAGTGGTCCAGGTGCAGCGCCACCGGCACGCTCACCGCCGAGGCCATCTCCGCCCAGAGCGCGAACAGCGGTCTCACCCCCATGGCGACCACGGTCTTCACCGAGGTCTGCACGATCAGCGGTGCGCGCAGCTCCTCGGCGGCATCGAGCACAGC
The DNA here is from genome assembly GCA_964564445.1 of uncultured Ruaniaceae bacterium. GTDB lineage: Bacteria > Actinomycetota > Actinomycetes > Actinomycetales > Beutenbergiaceae > Ruania. The sequence continues at coordinate 3,737 of CAZMDO010000171.1, forward strand.
GGCCAGGGTGAGGTCGTTGACCACGTTGATGGCCGCCACCCCGTACCGCTCAGCAAATGCCCGGTTGACGATCTCCTGCGTCGGCACCACAGCCATCACGCACCTCCAGCTACCTCGCTGATCGCCCGGTCGGGTGGGTCTGCTCGAGGAGAGCCCGGGCGTTCGGCTCGTCCACCACCAGTGCGTCGACGATGCCGGTGCGCAGCACGCCCAGGATGGCGCGAGGCTTCTCCGGACCGCTCGCGACGGCCACCACCGACGGGATCACCTGCAGCTCCGCCAGCGACAGCGCCACCACGCGGTCGTCGTGCGGGGCGGTCAGCGGGTGGCCGTCGATGTCCACATAGGTGCCGAGCACGTCCCCCACGGCGCCGCGCCCGCGCAGCTCGGCGATCTCGGCCAGGGACAGGCACCCGGAGCGCACCATCGTGCACGCATCATCTGTGCCGCCGATGCCCACCACGGCCAGCTCGGCACCCGCGGCCCGGCCGAGCACGTGGGCGACCGGTTCCTGGCTGCGCAGCTCGTCCCGCAGCTCCCGGCTGGCCACGTAGGCGGGGGCGTACAGGCTCTCCGTGCGACCCGCAGCGGCCAGGGCCAGGGTGCGGGCGATCTCGTTCGGGTTGGTCGGCAGGTCCACGTGCGGGGAGCCGCCCATCGCGCTGACGAAGGTGCACCCGCTGGCCGGGGAGCTGCGGAACCGGTCCGCCAGGGCACCCACGTCCCGGCCGTGCCCGACCGCCACGGACATGCCATCGGTCAGCCGCCGCTCCAGGTAGCGGGCGGCGCTGCTGCCCACCGCTCGTCGCTGGGCCTCCTCCCCCGGCTGCGCAGCGCTGACGATCACGTCGCCCAGACCGAACGCCGCCGCGAGCTCGGCCTCCAGGTCCAGGTCCAGACCGAGCGGGACGTCGATGTGGATGTCCACCACGCCGGTGCTCCGCGCCCGTTCCAGCAGACGCTGCACCTTCGGCCGGGAGAGGGAGAACTCCTCGGCGATCTCGGCCTGTGTGCGCGCCTGCACGTAGGAGCGGTGCGCGATCCGGGCCAAGAGCTCGTGCTCGTCGCGGTCCAGCACCTGTGGCACGGTGCACCTCCAACGGCGCCGATCATATGCTCACTGTTGAGCAGATGATCATCAGCATAGCACCGGCGACCCCACCGATCGAGGTCCCCCAATGGCCGGGTCCCCTGGCTCTCGATCAGCGGTGAGGGGGTTCAGGCGCGCCGGGTGGCGAGCAGGTGGCCGGGCATGCGCAGCTCCTCGCCCTGCCAGCGCGCGTGCACCTCGATCTGCTCGACGGCGGAGCTCACCCAGGTCGGGGCGGCGAACCGCGTGCGCAGGGTCGTCTCGGTCTCACCCCAGCCCTGGCCGGCCTCGGGGGAGATGGCCAGCACCACCACGAGTGCACCGGTCGGGCAGATCGCGGCCAGGCCGGCGACGTAGGCCGCCTGGGCGTCGGGTTCCAAGGAGTGCAGCAGCCCGGAGTCGACCACGGTGCGCGGGTGGGTGCCGAGCTCGGCGACCTGGGCGGCGTCGACCACCTGGAAGTCCACGTCCACCCCTTGCGCGGCGGCCCGGGCACGGGCCCGGTCGATCGCGGGGGCGGACAGGTCGAAGCCGGTGACGGTGTGTCCGCGACTGGCGAGCAGCAGCGCCAGGGTGCCGGTGCCACAGCCGGCGTCCAGCACCGGGTCGGCGACCTCGGTGCGGTCCAGGAACGTCATCAGCGCCGGCTGGACCTCCCCCAGGTCCCAGGGTGGCGGCTCCGCGGCGGTGTACATCGCATCCCAGTCGTGGTCCTGCGCCATGACGACCACTGTCCCACCACGCGGCCACCCGCGCCCGGTGAGCGCCGCCGTCGACAGCACCCCTGGGCACCCCGAGCCACCTACGCCCGGTGGGCTCCGCCGTCGACAGCACCCCTGGGCACCCCGAGCCACCTACGCCCGGTGGGCTCCGCCGTCGACAGCACCCCTGGGCACCCCGAGCCACCTACGCCCGGTGGGCTCCG
>CAZMDO010000172.1:0-5731 GCA_964564445.1 uncultured Ruaniaceae bacterium
TCTCCTTGACCTGGTCGTCGAACTTGCGGATGTTGCCCGGGTTGACCCGCACCGCAGCGCAGCCGGCGTCGATGGCCGCGAACACGTACCGGGGCTGGAAGTGGATGTCGGCGACCACCGGGATCTGCGACTTGGCGGCGATCGCCGGCAGGGCGGCGGCATCGTCCCCGGTGGGCACGGCCACCCGGACGATGTCGCAGCCGGCGGCGGTGAGCTCGGCGATCTGCTGCAGGGTGGCGTTGATGTCGCTGGTGGGCGTGGTGGTCATCGACTGCACCGTGATCGGGGCGTCGCCGCCCACCTCCACGGCCCCGACCCGGATCTTCCGGCTCCGCCGCCGGGGCGCCAGCACCGGCGGCGGCGTCTTGACCGTCGGCATGCCCATGTTCACCGGAACGCTCATCTCTCGAGTCTGCCACGGCGAGGCCTGCTGCCGCGCGAGGCATCAGAAGTCGGCGAGGTCCCAGATGAAGGTCGGCGTCACACCGTCGTCGTCGAAGTAGAAGTCCACGCGGAGCTGCGAGGCGTCCGGCTCGATCACGTACACGAAGGCACCCGTGTAGCTCTCGTTCGGGTCCAGGGCGACCGTGATCTCCTCCCCCGGGTTCATGCACGCGAGACTGTCCCAGTCCCGGTAGTCCGCGGCCGGCTCGCCGGCATCGTTGGTGATGAGGAAGTCCTCCCCGCTGAACGGGGTGCCGTAGGAGCGTGCGCGCTCATTCGACTCGATCTCCAGGTACACCGCCAGGTACCGGCCGTCGGCAGGGTCGTACTCGCACAGGCGGGAGGCGCCCTCTTCCGGTGTCCAGTCCCACTCGACATCGGTCACCCGCATGTCCGCCACGTGCGGTGGATGGTCGAAGCTCTGGTCCAGGTCGTAGTACGGCACGGTGTCCTCCGGGCCGACCCTGACCTCCTCACCGGCGTGCGGGATCGGCTCGGGAGCCTCGGTCTCCGTCTCGCTCGGTTCCGGCGAGGGCGTCGTGGCAGTGGGCGAGGGTGTGGTGGCGCTCGGCTCCGGTGTGCTCGAGGCCTCCCCCGTGGCCTGCGCGGACGGCGACGACGGCGCCTCCGGCTCCTGCGCCCCGCACGCACCGGTAGCGGCCAGCACACCGGCCATCAGAACGATCCCGGCACCCCGGTACCGCACACTGCTCAGCATCGATCCTCCTGGACTCTGCCCCCTCGGGCACCTCGGCGTGCCCTACAGTCCGCGACCGGCCCGCCCCACGGCCCACTCTAGCCAGCCGGTAGGCCCGGGCGGAGCCCCGGTCAGGTCAGCGTGACCGGGTTCACGATGTCGGCCACCGCCAGCATCAGGCTCATCCCGACCAGCACCACCAGCACCACGTAGGTCAACGGCATCAGCTTGGCGGTGTCGGCGTGCCCCGGGTCGGGTCGGCCGAACAGCTGGGCCAGGCGGCGGCGCGCACCCTCGAACAACGCCCCGGCGATGTGCCCGCCGTCCAGCGGCAGCAGCGGGATCATGTTGAACACGAACAGCGCCATGTTCAACGACGCGAGCAGGGAGAGCAGGTCGGCAGCCCGTTCGGCCATCCCGTACTGGGCGGCGTCGATCGAGGCGATCTCCCCGGCGAACCGGCCCACCCCGATCAGGCCGACCACCCCGGGATCACGCTCGCCGCCGCCGAAGGTGGACTGCGCGATGGAGACCAGCCGCTGCGGCAGGTGCAGCACCACGTCCACCGTGGCCACGAGGACATGGCCCACGTAGCCGGGCACCGCGCTGATCGGCTGCTGGTAGAGCTCATAGCTGGCGCCGATGCCGACGAACGGCTGGGCGGTGAGCACCGGCTCGCCGTCCTCGTCGAGCACGTACTGGCCGTCGCTGACCTCCGGGCGCTCGGTCAGCTCCGGGGCCACGGTCAGGGTGAGCACCTGGCCGTCCCGCTCCACCCGCACCGGGACCGGCTCGGTGCCGGTGTTCTCGATCCCGGCGGTCAGGTCCGCCCAGGAGTCCACCGGCTGCCCGTCCCAGGCGACGATCCGGTCCCCCGGCTGCAGGCCCGCCTCCGCGGCCGGTGAGGTCGGGTCGGCTGCCGTGCAGTCCCGCTGCGCGGTGGCCGGCAGGATGCACTCGGACACCGTGCCGAGCCGGTTGCTCGGGGTGGCCAGACCGAAGCCGGTGAGGATGATGGCGAACAGCACGGCGGAGATGATCAGGTTCATCACCGGTCCACCGAACATCACCGCCAGCTTGCGCGGCGTGGTCAGCTGGTAGAACGGCTTCTTGTCCTCGTCGGGGTCGATCTCGTCGGCGATCTCCGCGGTGGAGGCCGCCCGGGTGTCCTCGATGAGCGCCGTGGTCAGTCCGCGCAGCCCGGTGCGCCGGATCCGGTCCTCCGCGCGGGCGTCCTCGCTGCGCTCGTCCTTGCCGGGCGGGAACATCCCCACCATCCGCACGTAGCCGCCCAGCGGCAGCATCTTGATGCCGTACTCGGTGCCACCGCGGCGCACGGACCAGAGCGTCTTGCCGAACCCGACGAAGTACTGGGAGACCTTGACCTTGAACAGCTTCGCCGGCACCAGGTGGCCGATCTCGTGCAGCGCGATGGACAGGATCAGTCCCACCGCGACGATCAGCACACCCAACCAGAAGTCCATGACCCTCTCAGCCTACGTCGCGTTCCTGACAGCCACCTGGGCGCGCTGGCGGGCCCAGGCGTCCGCGGCGAGCACCGCGGGCAGGGTCAGCTCCCCGTCGCTGGTGCGCACCTGGTCGGCGAGCGGGCCGGTGTGCTCCTCGCACACCCGCGCGACGACGTCGGTGATGGCGGGGAAGGTCAGCGCACCGGCGTGGAAGGCGGCCACGCACACCTCGTTCGCGGCGTTGTACACCGCCGGGTGGGTGCCACCGGCACGGCCCACCTGGCGGGCCAGCCGCACCGCGGGGAACGCCTCCTCGTCCAGCGGGCCGAACTCCCAGGTGGCCGCTCGGGACCAGTCGCAGGCAGTGTCCACCCCGACCAGCCGGTCCGGCCAGGACAGTCCGAGGGCGATCGGCACCAGCATCCGGGGCGGGCCGGCCTGGGCGATCGTGGACCCGTCCTGGAACTCCACCATCGAGTGGATCTGCTGCTGCGGGTGCACCACCACGTCGATGTTCTCGTAGGGCACGCCGAAGAGCAGGTGCGCCTCGATCACCTCCAGACCCTTGTTCACCAGGGTGGCGGAGTTGGTGGTGACCACGGTGCCCATGGCGAAGTTCGGGTGCGCCAGCGCCTCCGCCGGGGTGACGTCGACCAGCTCGGCACGGCTGCGGCCCCGGAACGGTCCGCCGGAGGCGGTGAGCACCAGCCGGCGCACCTCCTCGGCACTCCCGGAGCGCAGGCACTGGGCGATCGCACTGTGCTCGGAGTCCACCGGCACGATCTGCCCGGGGGCGGCTGCGGAGGTGACCAGGCGGCCGCCGACGATCAGCGACTCCTTGTTCGCCAGCGCCAGCACCGAACCTGCGGCCAGGGTGGCCAGCGTGGCGGCCAGCCCCACGCTCCCGGTGATCCCGTTCAGCACCACGTCCGCCCCGGCACCGGCGACCTCGGCGACCCCGTCCGCCCCGGTGAGCACCTGCACGGGCGGGACGGGTCTGCCCGCAGCAGCCGAGGCCGAGGTGAGGGCGGCTCGAAAAGCCGGCACCGCGCCGTCGTCGGCGATCGCGACCTGCTCCGCCCCCACCTGGAGCACCTGCTCGGCGAGCAGCACGGGCTGGCCCCCGCCGGCGGCCAGCGCCTGGACCCGGAACCGGTCCGGGTGGGTGGTGACCACCTCGATCGTCTGGGTGCCGATCGAACCGGTGGCGCCCAGGATCGTGACGGTGCGGGTCATTCGACGGCCAGCAGCACGTCCACGGCACGGTCCAGGAACGCATCCACCGGCCCCTCGGCGTAGGCGCGGGAGCCGCGCGCGGCCGGGAAGGTCACGCTGCGCAGCTGCCCGGCGGTCAGCGGTGCGCCGGAGTCGAAGTAGTCCACGAGCCGGTCCAGCACCGCGTCCACGGCAGCGGCCTCGTACCCGCGGCCACGATCGGGCGGGGCGAACCGCTCCCCGGCCGGGCGCACCAGCCGGGGATAGAGGGTGGTGGCCCGTTCGGCGACCTGCGCCATCCACTGCTCCTGCCCGGCGGCGGCGATGTGGTCGGCCCGGCGGCGCTGCACGAACGCGGCCTCCAGCCGGTCCAGCGCCGCATCCACTGCGGCCGGGTCGTACCCCCCACGGGTGAGCTCGAAGGCCACGGTGCGCACGTCCTCGGCACCCATCTCCTCCGAACCGTCCTCGTAGGCGTTGCGGGCGCGGTCGAAGAAGTCCTCGACCTCCTGCCGGTCATACCCACTGCCCCAGCCCTTGACTGTGGGGAACAGGTCCGCCATCCGCCCTCGTCCTCTCGATCGGTCCGACTCTGTGCACCCGGCTGCGGCGCCGCGGCTACTCCTGGGCGGCGAGCTGCCCGCACGCGCCGTCGATGTCGCTGCCGCGGGTGTCCCGCACGGTGGTGGGGATGCCCGCCGCACGCAAGCGTGCCACGAACTCCGCCTCGACGTCCTTCTCGCTCGCCGTCCAGATCGAGCCCGGGGTGGGGTTGAGCGGGATCGGGTTCACGTGCACCCAGCCGCTGCCGCGCTTGCCCAGCTCGGTGGCGAGCAGGTCGGCCCGCCAGGGGTGGTCGTTCATGTCCTTGATCAGGGCGTACTCGATGCTCACCCGCCGCCCGGTGGCGTCGAAGTAGGCGCGGGCGGCGTCCAGCGCCTCACCCACCGACCAGCGGGTGTTGATCGGCACCAGCTCCGAGCGCAGCTCGTCGTCCGGGGCGTGCAGGGACAGCGCGAGGGTGACCGGGATGGCCTCGGCGGTGAGCTTGCGGATCGCCGGCACCAGCCCGACGGTGGAGACGGTGATGTGCCGGGCGGACATGCCCAGCCCCTCCGGCGGTGGAGCGACCATCCGGCGCACCGCCCCGATGACCGTCTTGTAGTTGGCCAGCGGCTCCCCCATGCCCATGAACACCACGTTCGTCAGCCGCCGCTCGCCGCCGGCCAGCTCCCCGTCGCGGCACATCACCGCCGACCGGCGCACCTGCTCGATCACCTCGGCGGTGGACAGGTTGCGGGTCAGGCCGAGCTGTCCGGTGGCGCAGAACGGGCAGGCCATCCCGCAGCCGGCCTGGCTGGAGACGCACAGGGTGGCCCGGCCCGGGTAGGCCATCAGCACCGACTCCACCTTGACGTCGTCGAACAGCGTCCACAGGGTCTTGATGGTGGCGCCGTCGTCGGCGGTGAGCCGGCGGTGCTCGCGGAGCAGGTCGGGCAGCAGCAGGTCGGACATCTGCTCCCGGGAGGCTGCCGGGATGTCGGTCATCTGCTCCGGGTCACGGGTGAGCCGGGCGAAGTAGTGGGTGGAGAGCTGCTTGGCCCGGTAGCCGGGCTCTCCGAGCTCGGCGAGCACCTCGGCGCGTTCGGCCAGGGTCAGGTCGGCGAGGTGCCGGGGCGGCTTGCCCCGCCGGGGCACGGCGAAGGACAGCTGCGGGCGGGTCCCGGCGTCCGGGGCGTGACCGGGCAGGACCTGGGGTTGGGAGCTCATCGTGGTGCCATTCTCGCTCATGTCGGGGCCAGCACGAGCATCGCGGCGAACACCACCGGTGCGGCCAGCAGGATGGAGTCGACCCGGTCCAGGATGCCGCCGTGGCCGGGCAGCAGGGTGCCCATGTCCTTGATGC
>CAZMDO010000173.1:0-5698 GCA_964564445.1 uncultured Ruaniaceae bacterium
CCTACGGTACGGGCACCTCGGCCGTCGCCACCGGCCAGCCGTCCTGCCAGGCCAGCTCCTGGATCGCCAGGCGGAACGCCCCGCCGTTGTCGCCGTCGTAGAAGTGGTAAGCCAGGTACCCCTGGTCCAGGGACTGACCACCCGGCCCGATCATCGACCCCTCGGTGCCGAGGACCAGCGTGCCGCCACCGTCGGCCATGTCCACCCCGTCGGCGTCCACGAACGGCCCGGTCACCGAACGGGACCGGCCGACGTGGATCGAGTACGTCGAGTCGACCCCGGAGCAGCACCGGCCCCAGGAGACGAACAGGTAGTACCACCCGTCGTGGGCGATGACGTACGGGGCCTCGATCTGGTTCTCCGGCACACCGCTGCGGGTCGCCACCATCTGCGGCTCGGCGCCCTCGACCGGCAGACCCGACGGCCACTGCAGCGGCAGCACCTGGATCCCGCCCCAGAACGACCCGAAGAAGAGCCACGGGTTGCCCTCCTCGTCCTCCACGACCGCCGGGTCGATCGCGTTGTAGAACGTCTCCCCCGCCTGGGAGCGCCACACCGGCCCCTGGTGCGTCCACCCGTAGTCCGGGTCCGCCGGGTCGAGGCTCGCACCGGTCGCCAGGCCGATGGCGGAGGTGTTCGAACCGAACGTGGAGGCGGAGTAGTACAGGTACCAGGTGCCGTCGTGAGCGACCAGGTCGGGCGCCCAGAAGTGCTCGACGCCGTCGATCGAGTCGCGGACCCACTGCGGGTCGTCGCTGATCTCCCAGGCCGGGCCGACCCGCTCCCAGGTCCTGCCGTCCTCAGACCGGTGCACCATCGGCGCCCCCAGCCCCTGTGTCGGATCCCCGGTGGAGTAGACGAACCACGGCTCGCCGTCACCGCCGACCACCAGTGCCGGGTCGTGGGTACCCAGGTCACCATCGAGCGCGAGCGGATGCGGCTCCGGCGGGCGGAGCAGCACGACCCCCGCCACGACCAGCACCACGCACACCGCCGCCACCGCTGCGATCAGCACGCGCCGCCTGCGCCAGAGCGGACGGCGGCCGGGCGCCTGGGAGGGCTCGCTGGCTCGCGTACGGGAGTGGTCGCGGCCGGGCGCCTGGGAGTGGTCGCGGCCGGGCGTCCCCTGTGGTTCCGCCGACGCACGGACGCTACCGCCGGTTGCTGGATCGTTCGGCACGGGCCCCTCCGGTTTACAACGATGTATCCGTGCACTATGCCGACTCGGGCGGCGACGCGTCAAGGCCCGATTACATCGTTGCATCTTTGTGACCCCGAACTCTTGACCGCACACCCGCCGACGTGGCACGGTGAACGCCACGAGGATATTCCAACGATGTAAACGTGGTGGCCCACGTACATCACCAGGCTCAAACGAGAGGAATCGTGATGAGGAAGTCACGCCTGATCTGCGGCGCTGTCGCCGCCGCACTGGTCGCAGCCGGCACGGCGGCGTGCGGCTCCAGCGGCGGCTCGGACTCGGCAGATGGCCTGACCTTCATGTTCCGGGGTGGTGAGGACGAACGGGATGCCTACCAGGCAGCGATCGACCGGTTCACCGAGGACACCGGAGTTCCCGTGGAGGTCATCGTCACCGACGCCGACCAGTACGCCACCAAGCTGCAGGCCGCCATCGCGGGCAACACCGTGCCCGACGTGTTCTACATCGAGCAGGCCAGCCTGCAGTCCTACGTCAGCTCCGGCGTGCTGATGGACATCACCGACGAGGTCGCCGCCCTGGACATCGACCTGGACACCATCTGGCCGTACGGCGTGAACTCCTACCGCTACGACGGCCGCCTGCAGGGCACCCCCGACGGCCAGCTCTACGGCCTCCCCAAGGACGTGGGCCCGTTCGCGTTCGGCTACAACGTCACCATGCTCGAGGAGGCCGGCATCGAGCTTCCCGACCCGGACGAGCCCCTCACCTGGGAGGAATGGCTACCCATCCTCCAGGAGCTGACCACCGACACCGACGGTGACGGCGAGATCGACCAGTGGGGCACCGGTCTGAACGTGCAGTGGAACCTGCAGTCCTTCGTCTGGAGCAACGGCGGCGACTGGACCAACGAGGACCACACCCAGGTCACCGTGGACACCCCCGAGTTCGCCGAGGCCCTGCAGTTCTTCACCGACCTGACCACCGTCTACGGCGTCACCCCGAGCCCCGAGCAGGCGCAGACGCTGGACACCTACCAGCGGTTCATGGCCGGTCAGATCGGGTTCTTCCCGGTCGGCCCCTGGGACATGAGCGTGTACAACGAGCTCGACTTCGAGTACGACCTCATCCCCTGGCCGGTGGGGGAGACCGGTGAGACCGCGACCTGGGTCGGCTCGCTGGGCATCGGGGTGTCCAACACCACCGACATGCCCGAGGAAGCGGTCCAGCTCGCTGCCTACCTCTCCACCGACGAGCAGGCGATGGAGACCCTCGTGGATGCGAACGTGCAGATTCCCAACCTGATCGACACCGCCGAGGAGTGGGCGAACGAAGAAGGGGCAGAGCCGGCCAACCGGCAGGAGTTCCTCGACATCGTCGAGGACTACGGCCGGGCCATGCCAGCGGCGTTCACCTATGGCGCGGAGTGGTACGACGAGCTGTGGGTGAACATCCAGCCTGTGCTGGACGGCGAACGTCCGGCGGCCGACTACCTGGCCGAGGTCCAGCCGCGGATGCAGTCCCTGCTCGATGAGTCCAACGCTCAGGCCGAGATGGCAGCCGAGCAGAACAACAGCTGATTCCCGGTGCGGGTCGGGTCGGTGGGCGAGGCCCACCGGCCCGGCTCCACCCGGGGACGAAGGAGTCCATCATGACGTCCGCCACGCCACAGGCGACCCTGCCCGGTAGCGCCGCCGACCCTTCGGGCGCAGCCAGCCCCCTCCCTCCGCCCTCCGACCGCACCTCGCGGCTGCACCGCAGCGAGAAGCGGTGGGCGCTGGCCTTCGTGGCCGCGCCGGTGCTCGGCTACCTGCTGTTCATCCTCTATCCGGTGGGCTTCGCCCTCTACGCCTCGATGACGCGGTGGAACGGCCTGGGCCGGATGCAGTTCATCGGGCTGGACAACTATGCGGCGCTGCTCACCGACGAACGCTTCCTCACGTCGCTGTACAACACCTTCTTCTACATGATCGGGATCCCGATCGGGCTCGCCCTCTCCCTGGCGCTCGCGCTGGCGATGAACCGCAAGATCGTCGGGCTCACCGCCTTCCGCACGATCTACTACATCCCGGTGATCTCCTCGCTGGCGGCCATCGCCATCCTCTGGCAGTGGGCCTACAACGGAGACTTCGGGCTGGTGAACCAGGCGCTGGCGCTGATCGGTGTCGAAGGCCCGAACTGGCTGGCCAGCGCGACCTGGGCGAAGCCGGCGATCATCGTGATGGCCGTGTGGAAGGGGCTCGGCTACTCGATGCTGCTCTACCTCGCCGCCATCCAGTCCGTGCCCCGGTCCCTGTACGAGGCCGCCGAGCTCGATGGCGCCGGGCCGTGGCAGCGGTTCCGGGCGATCACCCTGCCGATGGTCCAGCCGGTGACCTTCTTCCTGGTGGTCACCCAGATCATCGCCGGCGCGATGATCTTCACCGAGATCCAGATCATGACGCCGGGCGGCGGACCGGAGTACTCGACCGCCTCGGCGGTCTTCCACATCTGGCGCCAGGCGTTCCGGTACCAGCAGATGGGGTACGCCACCGCGATGGCGATCGTGCTCGGGATCCTGATCCTGATCATCACGCTCATCCAGTTCCGGCTGAACAAGCGCAGCAGCTTCGTCATCGACTGAGGGAAACGATGAGCACCACCGACCTGAGCCGTACCGCGCGCAAGCGCATCGCCGACACCGCCGTCTGGATCATCCTGGCCGCCGGAGCCATCTTCATGCTGGCCCCGCTGCTCTGGATGGTCTCCACCTCGCTGAAGACCCAGCTCGAGGTGTTCGCCCTGCCACCAGTGTGGATCCCGGAGATCCCGCAGTGGGACACCTACGTCCGCATGTGGCAGGACTCCTATGTGCTCTCCGGGCTGAAGAACTCCGCGATCGTCGCGTTCTCGGTCACCATCATCGGCACGCTGACCTGCTCCCTGGCAGCATTCGCGCTCGCGAAGATGAGGCTGCCGGCACGCAACGTGATCTTCATCGGTCTGCTGTCGGGGATCATGATCCCGTTCCCGACGCTGATGATCCCGCAGTTCGTGATGTTCGCGAAGATCGGCTGGGTGGACACGCTGCTGCCGCTGATCGTCCCGGCGATCTTCGGCAACATCGTGATGATCTTCTTCCTGCGCCAGTACCTGGAGAGCGTGCCCAACTCCCTCATCGAGGCGGCCAAGATCGACGGCGCCTCCTACTGGCAGATCTTCTGGCGCCTGATCATGCCGATCATCCGCCCGGCCGTCGCGGCACAGTTCATCCTGTGGTTCATGGCGGTCTGGAACGACTACCTGGCACCGATCCTGTACCTGAACTCCCCCGAGAAGCAGACGCTGCAGGTGGTGATCGCGAACATGAACGTGCAGTACGCGACCCAGCGTGACTACGCCCTCATCATGGGCGCCTCGTTCGTCTCGCTCCTGCCGATCCTCGCCGTGTTCCTGATCTTCCAGCGGCAGATCATCGAGTCCATCGCGCTGACCGGATCGAAGGGCTGACATGTCGGAGGTCGACCTCGCCCGGGGCTCCGCCGTGGAGCCGGGCGACGCCCTGCCCCCGTGGGGCACCGAACACGTCCATGACCCCACGATCGTGCGGGACGACGACGGGGTCTACTGGTGCCTGTCCACCGACGCCTGCTCGACCGGGCCGGTGCGCGCCGGCGTGCAGGTGCGCCGCTCCAGCGACCTGCTCACCTGGACCTTCCACGGCTGGGCGTTCGAGGAGGTGCCCGCCCCCGCGGGCGCGTGGAGCGGCGCCCGCGGGCTCTGGGCCCCCGAGATCGTCCGGGTGGGTGCGCAGTGGCGGATGTACTACTCGGCGTCCTCGTTCGGCTCGCGCCGGTCGGCGATCGGGCTGGCGACCGCCCCGCACCCGGCCGGCCCCTGGCAGGACCGCGGCATCGTGGTCTCGACCGACCACCACTCGACCCCCTCGAGTGCTCGGCACCCGAACGCGATCGACGCGAACGTCGTCATCGACGGTGACCGGCAGTGGCTGGTGTACGGCTCGTTCTTCGGTGGCATCCACGTGGTCGGCCTCGACCCGGAGTCCGGGATGCTGAGTCCCGCCGAGCGGGCCTCGGCGGGGCTCGGCGCCCTGACCGAGAATCCGGGCACGCTGCTCGCCCGACGGCGCCTGGACGCGGACAACGGGGCGATCGAAGGCGCTTTCGTCCTACCGCGGCCCGGCGGTGGGTGGGCGTTGCTGGCCTCCTACGACTCCCTCACCTCGACCTACCACGTGCGTGCCGCCGTCGCCGACGCGGTCGACGGCCCGTACACGGACCGCACCGGACGCTCGATGACCGACCTCGACGCGGACCCGTGGACCGTCGGCGTCCCGCTGCTCGGCGGGCACCAGCTCGCCGGTGGACCAGCCCTGCTCGCACCGGGCCACGGTTCGGTCCTCAGCGAGGCGCTTCCGGGCGGCAGGCAGCGGCAGCTGTTCGTCCACCACGTCCGCGACGCCCACCAGCCAGAGCGGCACCGGCTGCAGCTGCGACGCCTGCTGTGGACGCACGACGGCTGGCCGCTGCTCAGCCCGCA
>CAZMDO010000174.1:0-5688 GCA_964564445.1 uncultured Ruaniaceae bacterium
TTCGTACACTGGAGCCATGAGCGAGCCGACCCCTCCCACCCAGCCGCAGGAGACCGAGCGTCTGTCCTCCGGGGCACGAACCGACGTCCTGGAGCGGGAAGAGGTCCGCGAGGAGGCCTCGCCCGGTGATGGTGACCGCTACGCGCACTACGTGAAGAAGGAGAAGATCACCGCGGCGGCCGTCTCCGGTGCCCCGGTGGTCGCCCTCTGCGGCAAGGTCTGGACCCCGAACCGGGACCCCAGCAAGTTCCCGATCTGCCCGGCGTGCAAGGAGATCTACGAAGGCCTGACCGGCGGGCGCGGGGACGACTCCGGCTCCGGCAAGGGTCGCGGCTTCTTCGGCTTCGGCTCCAAGAAGTGACCGGGCCGGACACCCCGGCCGCCACAGCTCACCCACCGACCGCCGCCGCACCGGCGGCGGGGTCCACGAGCGCGGCCTCGAACCTGCCGCCGGCCTACCCGGCGCGCGCCCCCTGGGGGACCGCTCCGGCGTTGCGCGCCTGGCAGGCCGCCGCCCTGGAGCAGTACCTGCAGCGGGCGCCCCGGGACTTCCTCGCCGTGGCCACCCCGGGGGCGGGGAAGACCACGTTCGCCCTGCGGGTGGCCACCGAGCTGCTGCAGGCCCGGGTGGTGCGCCGGGTGACCGTGGTGGCGCCGACCGAGCACCTGAAGACGCAGTGGGCCGACGCCGCGGGCCGGGTGGGCATCCGGATCGACCCGAACTTCCGCAACGCCCAGGGCCGGCACGGGTCGGCCTACGACGGGGTGGCGCTGACCTACGCGCAGGTCGCGGCGAACCCCAACCTGCACCGCGCGCGCACCGAGGCCGCGCCCACCCTGGTGATCCTGGACGAGGTGCACCACGGCGGCGACGCGCTCTCCTGGGGGGACGCGGTGCGGGAGGCGTTCGACCCGGCCCGGCGGCGGCTGTCGCTGACCGGGACCCCGTTCCGCTCGGACACCTCGCCGATCCCGTTCATCACCTACGCGCCCGACGCCGACGGCATCCGCCGCTCCCAGGCGGACTACACCTACGGCTACGGCGACGCGCTGCGCGACCACGTGGTGCGCCCGGTGATCTTCATGTCCTACTCCGGGCAGATGCGCTGGCGCACCAAGACCGGCGAGGAGGTCAGCGCGCGCCTGGGTGAACCGCTCACCAAGGACCTGGTCAACCAGGCCTGGCGCACCGCCCTGGACCCGGAGGGGGAGTGGATCCCCTCGGTGCTGGCCGCCGCCGACAAGCGCCTGACCGAGGTGCGCCGGCACGTGCCCGACGCCGGCGGCCTGGTGATCGCCACCGACCAGACCAAGGCCCGCGCCTACGCCGCACACCTGCGCCGGGTCACCGGGCAGGCGCCGGTGGTGGTGCTCTCCGACGACGACGGCGCCTCGCACCGGATCGAGGAGTTCGCCGCCGGGGACCAGCGCTGGATGGTGGCGGTGCGGATGGTCTCCGAGGGGGTGGACGTGCCCCGGCTGGCGGTCGGGGTGTATGCCACCTCGGCGGCCACGCCGCTGTTCTTCGCCCAGGCGGTGGGCCGGTTCGTGCGCGCCCGCAAGCGCGGTGAGACCGCCTCGATCTTCCTGCCGTCGGTGCCGAACCTGCTGGCGCTGGCCGCCGAGCTGGAGACCGAGCGGGACCACGCCCTGGACCGGGCCGGGCGCGCCGAGGCCGACGAGGGCCCGTTCTCCGCCGAGGACGCCGAGCTCGCGCGGGCGCGCGCTGCGGAGAAGGCCAGCGACGAGCTGATGCTCCCCGGGTTCGAGGCCCTGGAGGCGCAGGCCTCCTTCGACAAGGTGCTCTTCGACGGCGGCGAGTTCGGCCTGGGCGGGGACGTCGGCTCCGCCGAGGAGCAGGAGTACCTCGGCCTGCCCGGGCTGCTGGACGCCGACCAGGTGGCCTCCCTGCTGCGGTCCCGGCAGGCCGACCAGGTGGCCGCCCGGCGCCGTAGCGGGCAGCAGGCAGCGGCGCCGGTGGACGACCACCGGGTGGTCGCCGAGCTGCGCAAGGAGCTGAACTCCCTGGTCAAGGCGTGGGCCCGGCGCTCGGGCACCCCGCACGGGGTGGTGCACACCCGGCTGCGGGAGCAGTCCGGCGGCGGCGAGGTGGCCACCGCCTCGGCCGAGCACCTGCGGACGCGGATCTCCACCGTGCGCCGCTGGTTCGTCGGCAGGAAGTAACCGCCCGCCGTCCCCACCCCAGCCCCCACCCCGCGCCAGCCCCCGGCCCCCAGCGTTGAATCGATGCACTCGGCAGCTGGGCCGGTGGCTCGTGCCCCCCGGTCACGAGCGCGCGAAGCGGCTGCCGAATGGGCACGTCCGGGAGCGGTCAGGGTGCAGATGGGGAACACCCCCGATGTGCCCGCTCGCGGCCGGTGCCTACGGTGGCAGCGCGTCCGGGCGACCATGGAAGGGAGCACCAGGTGACATCGACGACACGCATGAGGCTGACCCGCAGCCTGTACGTGCTGGCACTGACCTGCAGCGCGCTCGTCCTCGGCCTGACTCTGGCGCACGTGCTGCAGAGCCCGGGCAGCCGCTCGCTCAGCGGTGCGGCGTGGCTGGACGTGCAGCACACCTTCTACGGCGGTTTCGCCCTGGTCGGCGGAGTGGCCGAGACGACCGGTCTGCTCGCGACGACCGCGCTGGCGGTGCTGGTGGCGCGACCGCGGGGCCGTGCCATGGTCGCGTCGCTGCTGGCTGCGGCCGCCATGCTCGGCACGTTGCTCTCCTACTGGTTCGGCAACCGCCCGGTGAACACGCTCATCGCTGGGTGGACGCCGGACACGTTGCCGGCGGACTGGTCGAGCTACCGGGCGACCTGGGAGACGGCGCACGCGGTGTCGGCTGCGCTCGCAGCGGTCGCCTTCGTCGCGCTGCTCGTCCTCCTCTGGCCCTCGATCACCACGGTAGTCGGAGCTAGCCGCTCGGCAGCTGGAACGGTGAAGCGATAACCGGGAGCACGAGCCATCGGGCCAGCTGCCGAGTGCATCGATTCAGCGGGTCGGGGGTGAGTGGGTGGGGTGGGGCCGTGGGTGCGTGGTGGGTGCGGGTGCGGGGGTGGGGCGGCGCGGCGGGTCAGGACTCCACGTGCGTGGTGGGGATGGCGGGGTCGCCGGCCGACAGCCGCCGCGAGTACGGCGACAGCTCGGCGCGGGAGGCCGCGTGCCGGGCGGCGGCACGCTGCACGCCCTCGGCACCGGTCGTGCCCGGCTGCACCATGCCGTCGCGCACCAGCGGCACCAGCAGGCCGCGCAGGTCGTCGGCCTCGGGCTGCCAGTCCGCCGCGGCACCGGCCACCACCAGCTCCTCGCTGGCACGCCCGGAGGGGTCCAGCCGCCGGGCCGCGCTCTTCCGGCCACCCACGCTCGCCTTCGACGCCGAGGCCTTCTGCACCGGTTCCATCTGGCCGTCGGCGCCCTCGCGGAGCACCAGCTTGTAGACCATCCCGCAGGTGGGCGCCCCGGACCCGGTGACCACCGAGGTACCCACCCCGTAGGAGTCCACCGGCGCCACCGCCAGCGAGGCGATCGCATACTCGTCCAGGTCCGAGGAGACCACGATCTTGGTGCCCGCCGCGCCGAGAGAGTCCAGCTGCTCGCGCACCTCCCGGGCCACCTGCGCCAGGTCGCCGGAGTCCAGCCGCACCGAGTCCAGCTCGGTGCCTGCGGCGGCGATCGCCCGGCGCACCCCCTCGGCGATGTCGTAGGTGTCCACCAGCAGCGTGGTCTCGGTGCCGAGCGAGGCCACCTGGGAGGCGAACGCGGACGGCTCGTCGTCGTGCAGCAGGGTGAAGGAGTGTGCGGCGGTGCCGATGGTGGACAGGCCCCACCGGCGGCCGGCCTCCAGGTTCGAGGTGCCGGCGAACCCCGCCACCACCGCTGCCCGCGCCGCGGCCGGGGCGGCCTGCTCGTGCGCACGTCGGCCACCCATCTCCAGGCATGGCCGCGACCCTGCAGCACTGGTCATCCGCGAGGCGGCCGAGGCCACCGCGGAGTCGTAGTTCAGGATGGACAGCACCAGGGTCTCCAGCAGCACCCCCTCGGCGAACGAGGACTCCACCACCAGCAGCGGCGAGCCCGGGAAGAACACCTCCCCCTCGGCGTAGCCGTAGATGTCGCCGGTGAAGCGGTAGTCCGCCAGGTAGTCCAGGGTCTGGTCGTCCACCACCTGCTCGTCCCGCAGGAACGACAGCTCGGTGTCGGTGAACCGGAACTGCGGCAGCGCCTCCAGCACCCGTCCGGTGCCGGCCACCACGCCGTAGCGGCGGCCCGGCGGCAGGCGCCGGGTGAACACCTCGAAGACGCACTCCCGGGAGGCGGTGCCGTCGGCCAGCGCCGCCTGCACCATGGTCAGCTCGTACCGGTCGGTGAGCAGGGCGGTGCTCGTGCTGCTGGTCGCGCCGGTGCTCCCGGTGGGGCCGGTCATCCGCTCAGACATGGTCATACGGTACTGGTCCCCCCACCCCGGGTGAGCGGTGCCGGACCGGTGGGCTCCGCCGTCGGGCAGGAGGACCGTGCCGGGGCGGGTGTGGTGGCCTGGCCGGGTGGGCTCCGCCGTCGGGCAGGAGGACCGTGCCGGGGCGGGTGTGGTGGCCTGGCCGGGTGGGCTCCGCCGTCGGGCAGGAGGACCGTGCCGGGGCGGGTGAGGTGACCTGGCCGGGCGAGCTCCGCCGTCGAGGGTACGCAGGTGCGCCTGCCTGGTTAGGGTGAGGGTCATGCCCGCAGCACCGGTCCCGGTCGGCTCCCCGGACGTCGACACGCACACCACGATCGAACCCGACCGACCGTGGCTGACCATCGTGTGGAACGACCCGGTGAACCTGATGAGCTACGTGGCGCACGTGTTCCGCAGCTACTTCGGCTACTCCGAGGAGAAGGCCACCACGCTGATGCTGCAGGTGCACCACGAGGGCCGCAGCGTGGTCTCCTCCGGCTCCCGGGAGAAGATGGAGATCGACGTGCAGGCGATGCACTCCTACGGGCTGTGGGCCACGCTCGCCCAGGACGGCGATCCGCTGTGAGGGCGTTCCGGCGCCGCCGCGGGGTGTACGTGGCCGACCTCGAGGGGGACGAGGCCACCATCCTCGCCCGGGTGGTGTCCGACACCTCGCTGCTGCTCGGCGTGCCGCTGCGCCCCGGGGAGGAGGCTGCCGAGGCCGGTGACCCGCTCGCGCAGCTGTCCTGGTCCACCGAGGGGGTGGACAGCCCCACCGACCCGGCGCTGGCACGTCTGCTGCCGGACGCCAGCCGCACCGACGACGAGCTCAGCCAGGAGTTCCGCCGGCTCACCGAGTCCGAGCTGCGCGCCACGAAGGTCGCCCGGCTCCGGATGGTCTGGGATGCGCTGCGCTCCTCCACCGGTCAGGTGCGGGTGCCGGCCGACCAGGCGCTGGACTTCGCCGCCGCGCTCACCGACGTTCGCCTGGTGATCGCCGAGCGCCTCGGCATCCGCACCGAGGCGGACGCGGAGGAGATCACCGACCGGGTGGCCCGCGGCGCCACCGACGCTGACGAGGACGAGGTGCACCTGGCCCTGGGCATGGTCTACTCCGCGCTCAGCTGGCTGCAGGAGTCCCTGATGCAGGTGATGCTGCCCACAATGGAGGAGTAGGAGGCGCCGCGACCGGGCCGGGCCGTCTACGCTCGCAGGGATGAATGATGCACCTATCGGCATCTTCGACTC
>CAZMDO010000175.1:0-5681 GCA_964564445.1 uncultured Ruaniaceae bacterium
CTGTTCCTCGGCGCCGGTTCGGTGATGCACGGCATGAACGACGAGATCGACATGCGCGGCTTCGGCAACCTGAGCAAGTACATGAAGATCACCTGGATCACCTTCGCCGCCGGCTGGCTCGCCATCCTCGGCATCCCGCCGTTCTCCGGCTTCTGGTCCAAGGACAAGATCATCGAGGCCGCGTTCGTCGGCGAGGGCTGGCAGCCGTGGGTGTTCGGCCTGGCCGCGATGATCGGCGCCGGGATCACCGCGTTCTACATGTCCCGGCTGTTCTTCATGACCTTCCACGGCAAGGCCCGCTGGAACGACGGGAAGAACGACCTGCCCGGGGTGGAGCAGCACCCGCACGAGTCCCCGGCGCTGATGACCGTGCCGATGATCGTGCTGGCCATCGGGTCGGTGGCCCTGGGTGGGGTGCTGATGATCGGGGACGGCTTCACCACCTGGCTGGAGCCGGTCACCGGGGTGACCGAGCACCACGAGCCGGTGCTGCCGGAGCTGGTGATCATCATCGCCACCCTGGTGCTGGTGCTGCTCGGTGGGTTCCTCGCCTGGCGCCAGTACGCGGCCGCCGAGGTGCCGATCACCCCGCCGGTGGGCAGCTGGCTCACCCGTGCCGCCCGCGCGGACCTGTACCAGGACGCCACCAACGAGACCCTCGTCGCCCGCCCGGGGGAGCACCTCACCCGGGTGCTCACCTACACGGACACGGCAGTGGTCGACGGCGCAGTCAACGGGCTCGGGTCCGGCGCCGTGGGCTGGGGGGAGCGTTGGCGCCGCCTGCAGAACGGGTTCGTCCGGTCCTACGCCTCACTCATGCTCGTCGGTGTGGTGCTCGCCCTAGTCGTCGTCCTCGCCACGCGCGTCTGAGTCGGAGAAACGAATGCCTGCACAACTCGCTGACCTTCCCTGGCTCACCGTCCTGATCGCGGTGCCCGCCGTGGCCGCTGCGCTGATCTGGCTGGTGCCCGCGCTGCGCACGATCGCCCGCCCGCTCGGCATGGTGGTGGCCCTGCTCGTGCTCGCCGGCACGATCGTGATGGCCACCGGGTTCGACGCCGCTTCCGGCGGCTACCAGTTCACCGAGACCTACCCCTGGATGGCCCAGCTGGGCGTCTCCTGGGCGGTGGGCGTGAACGGGATGGGCCTGGTGCTCATCCTGCTCGCCGTGGTGCTGGTGCCGATCGTGATGCTCGCCTCCTGGAACGAGGTGGTGCTCCCCGCCGGCATCAAGGCCGAGGCCGCCGCCAAGGCGCTCGCCTACCGGCAGGCCGGGTACGTGGCCCTGCTGCTGCTGCTCGAGGCGATGATGATCGGGGTGTTCGCCGCCCGCGACCTGTTCCTCTTCTACATCCTGTTCGAGGCCATGCTGGTGCCGGTCTACTTCATGATCGGCGCCTACGGTGGGGCGGGCCGGCGCGCGGCAGCGATCAAGTTCCTGCTCTACGGTCTGGCCGGCGGTCTGGTGATGCTGGCCGGTGTGGTGCTGGTGGCCGTGCGTTCCGGTGGCGGTGAGGGGGCGCTGCTGCTGGAGAACCTCGCCGACGTGGCCGCCGGGGACAGCACCGCCGTGCAGATGTGGATCTTCCTCACCTTCTTCGTGGCGTTCGCGATCAAGGCGCCGATGGTGCCGGTGCACACCTGGTTGCCGGATGCGGCCGGGCAGGCGCCGCCGGGAACCTCCACGCTGCTGGTCGGCGTGCTGGACAAGGTGGGCACGTTCGGCATGATCGCCATCTGCCTGCCGCTGTTCCCCGGTGCGTCCTCGGCTGCGGCGCCGGTGATCATCGTGCTGGCGATCCTCTCGATCATCTACGGCGGCATCCTGGCGATCGGCCAGCACGACCTGATGCGGATGATCGCCTTCTCCTCGGTGTCCCACTTCGGGTTCATCGTGATGGGGGTGTTCGTCGGTACGCAGACCGCGATGGTCGGGGCGATGCTGTACATGGTCGCCCACGGGGTGACCATCGCCGCCCTGTTCCTCATCTCCGGGTTCCTCACCCAGCGGGGGGCGAGTGCGGACATGCGCACCTACTCCGGGATGCAGCGCATCACCCCGGTGATCGCCGGCACCTGGCTGTTCGCCGGGCTGGCCTCGCTGGCGCTGCCAGGGCTGAGCGGGTTCGTCCCGGAGTACCTGGTGTTCCTCGGCAGCTTCGAGGCGCACGCCGCCTACGGCGCCTTCGCCGTGATCGGTGTGGTGCTCTCCGCGCTGTACATCCTGCTGGCCTACAAGCGGATCTACACCGGCCCGCCTGCGCCGGCCCGCGCCGAGCTCACCGACGCCGGCGGGCGAGAACGGTGGGCGATCGCGTGCCTGGCCGTGCTGGTGCTGTTCCTCGGTTTCTTCCCAGCCCCGGTGCTCGACCTGCTCACCGGTCCGGCTGACCAGTTCGTCGCGATCCTCGGGAGCGCCTCATGAATTCCTTCGTCCCGCCGGAGATCGACTGGGCGGCGCTCAGCCCGATCCTCATCGTGCTCGGCGCGGCCGTGGTCGGTGTGCTGATCGAGGCGTTCGTGACCAGCAAGGTCCGCCGCACCGTGCAGGTGCTGCTGTCCGTGCTGGCCCTCGGCGCGGCGCTGGTGACGGTCGCCTGGCGCTGGACCGTGGTGCAGTCGCAGGGGGCGTCCTCGCTGGTGGCCGGTGCCGTGGTGGAGGACGCTCCGGCGCTGCTGGCGCAGGGCATCGTGCTCATCTGCGCGTTCGTCGGCCTGCTGGTGATCGCCGAGCGCTCCGGTGGTGAGGACGCGTTCGCACCCACCGCCGCCGCGGTGCCCGGCTCGGCGTACGAGACCCAGGCCCGCCGGATGGGCCTGGTGCAGACCGAGGCCTACCCGCTGGTGCTGTTCTCCGTGGGCGGCATGCTGATCTTCCCGGCGGCCACCGACCTGCTGACCCTGTTCATCGCCCTCGAGGTGCTCTCCCTGCCGCTGTACCTGCTCTCCGGGCTGGCCCGGCGGCGCCGGCTGCTCTCCCAGGAAGCCTCGCTGAAGTACTTCCTCCTCGGCGCGTTCTCCTCGGCGTTCTTCCTCATGGGTGTGGCGTTGCTGTACGGCTACTCCGGGTCGGTGCACCTGACCGACGTGGCGACCGCCGTCCCGCAGATGACCGGGATGGACGGTGTGCTGCTCGCCGGGGTGATCCTGGTGATCATCGGCCTGCTGTTCAAGGTCGGCGCGGTGCCGTTCCACTCCTGGATCCCGGACGTCTACCACGGCGCCCCCACCCCGATCACCGGCTTCATGGCCGCGTGCACGAAGATCGCCGCGTTCGCCGCCCTGGTCCGGTTCGTCTACGTGGTGGCCCCCGGGCTGAGCTGGGACCTGAGCCCTGCGCTGTGGATCATCGCGATCCTCACCATGCTGGTCGGCACCGTGCTGGGCATCGTGCAGACGAACATCAAGCGGATGCTCGCCTACTCCTCGGTGGCGCACGCCGGGTTCGTGCTCGTGGGTGTGGTCGCCTGGACCTCCTCGGGGATCAGCTCGGTGTGGGTGTACCTGCTCGTCTACGGTCTGGCGACCGTGGGCGCGTTCGGGCTGGTGTCGCTGGTGCGGGAGCGGGACGCGGAGGGCAACGTGACCGCCGAGGCCGGGCACCTGAGCCAGTGGGCCGGGCTCGGCCGGCGGCACCCGGTGGTGGCGGTCTGCTTCACCCTCTTCCTGCTCTCCTTCGCCGGCATCCCGCTGACTGCAGGGTTCATCGGCAAGTACGTGGTGTTCGCCGCGGCGATCGAGGGCGGGGCGTGGCCGCTGGTGCTGCTCGCCGTGGCCGCCTCGGCCGCTGCCGCGTTCTTCTACGTGCGCGTGATCGTGCTGATGTTCTTCACCGAGCCCGCCGAGGACGCCCTGGGGGCGCGGGCCACCGTGGTGCGCACCGAGGGGCTGAGCGTGGTGGCGGTGGCGGTCTGCGCCATCGGCACCGTGCTGCTCGGGGTGCTGCCCGGCCCGTTGTTGGACCTCGCCGCGGATGCCACTAAGTTCCTGCTGTGACCCAAGGCAACCTTCCGCTCGGTGATCCCGGCCTGCAGGCCGCCCTGGCCGAGGAGCTCGAGGACATCGAGCGGCGGCTGACCGCGGCCGCCCGCAGCGCCGACCCGCTGATCGACCCCTCGGCCGGGCACCTGCTCGCCGCGGGCGGCAAGCGGGTGCGGCCGGTGCTGGTGCTGCTGTGCAGCCAGTTCGGCTCCGGGGTGAACGACGAGGTGCGCGCCGCCGCGGTGGCCACCGAGCTCACCCACCTGGCCACGCTCTACCACGACGACGTGATGGACTCCGCGCCGCTGCGCCGCGGGGCGCCGAGCGCGCACGAGGTGTGGGGCAACTCGGTGGCGATCCTCACCGGTGACCTGCTGTTCGCCCGGGCCTCGAGGATCGTGGCCGACCTGGGCCCGCAGGCGGTGCGCATCCAGGCGGAGGCGTTCGAGCGGCTGGTGCTCGGCCAGCTGCACGAGACCCTCGGCCCCCGCGAGGACGAGGACCCGATCGAGCACTACCTGCAGGTGCTCGCGGACAAGACCGGCTCGCTGATCGCGGCCGCCGCGCACTACGGCACCATCCTTTCCGGCGCCAGCGCGGAGGTGGAGGCGGCCGCCGTGGCCTATGCGGAGAAGGTGGGGGTCGCCTTCCAGCTCGCCGACGACGTGATCGACCTGGTCTCCGACGCCGCCACCACCGGGAAGACCCCGGGCACCGACCTGCGCGAGGGGGTGCCCACCATGCCGGTGCTGCTGCTGCGCAGGGCCGCCGCCGCGGGCGAGCTCGACGAGGCCGGCCAGGCTCTGGTCGCGGACCTGGACGGCGACCTGAGCGAGGACGGGGTGCTCGGCGGCGTGCTCGCCCGGCTGACCGCGCACCCGGTGCTGGACCAGGCCCGCGAGATGGCCCGCTCCTGGGCTGCGGACGCCGTGGCCGAGCTGGCCGCCCTGCCGGAGAGCCCCACGAAGAGCGCCCTGGACGAGTTCGCGCACCTGCTGGTCGACCGGCTCGCCTGATCCCCCGCCGGCCGGGTGGCTGTGCCAGCTCCGCGGCCGGTGCTGCGCCCCGCCCGGGCGCCCCGCCCCGCCTGGGCGCCCCGCCCCGCCCGGCAGACACGTGTCTGAGTACCGAATGGGCGCCTGAGTACCGAACTTCCGGTACTCCAGTGTCCGACCCGTACTCAGACGACTGTGCAGCCCGGCAGCAGCCACCGCCCGCGCTGCCCGCGCCGCCCGCGCCGCATTCACGCCGGCGCCCCGCACACACGCCCGCGCCCCGCACACACGACGGCGCCGCCGCCCCCGGTTCGGGGCGACGGCGCCAACGGTCGCGGGCGGACCGGCGGCTCAGTGTGCCACCGTGGCCTTCTCCGCGCCGGTCCCGGTGAGGGAGCGCACCTCCATCTCGGCGTACTTGGCCTTGTTGAACTCCTTGGAGATCACCGTCCCCAGCCAGCCGAAGAAGAACCCGGCCGGGATGGACACCAGACCCGGGTTGTCCAGCGGGAACCAGTGGAAGTCCACGCCCTGGAACATCGACGCGCTCCGGCCGGTCTCCGGGTTCACCGGCTTGCCGGAGACGGCGGGGGAGAAGATGATCAGCGTGACCGCCGTGGTCAGCCCGCCGTAGATCGCCCACAGCGCGCCGGAGGTGTTGAACCGCTTCCAGAACAGCGAGTACAGGATCACCGGCAGGTTCGC
>CAZMDO010000176.1:0-5649 GCA_964564445.1 uncultured Ruaniaceae bacterium
CAGTTCTCCCAGCCGATCACCCAGATCGCCTCGCTGATGAACATGATCCAGTCCGGTGCCGCCTCCGCCGAGCGGGTGTTCGACCTGCTGGACGCGGAGGAGGAGTCCGGGGAGCCGGCCGCGCCGGCGCACCTGGGGGAGGTGTCCGGCCGGGTGGCGTTCGAGCACGTGAAGTTCTCCTACACCCCGGACAAGCCGCTGATCGAGGACCTCTCGTTCGTGGCCGAGCCCGGGCAGACGGTCGCGATCGTCGGCCCCACCGGGGCCGGCAAGACCACCCTGGTGAACCTGATCATGCGCTTCTACGACGTGGACGGTGGCCGGATCACCATCGACGGTGTGGACACCCGGGACCTCACCCGCGCCGAGGTGCGCTCCAACATCGGCATGGTGCTGCAGGACACCTGGCTGTTCGGCGGCACGGTGAAGGAGAACATCAGCTACGGCGCCCACCAGGAGGTGCCCACCGAGCGGCTGCTGCAGGCCGCGGAGGCCACCCACGTGGACCCGTTCGTGCGCACCCTGCCGGACGGGTACGACACCCGGCTGGATGACGAGGGCACCGACGGCACCGCGGTCAGCGCGGGGGAGAAGCAGCTGCTCACCATCGCCCGGGCCTTCCTGGCGGATCCGCCCATCCTCATCCTGGACGAGGCCACCAGCTCGGTGGACACCCGCACCGAGGTGCTGGTGCAGGAGGCGATGAACGCGCTGCGGGTGGGCCGGACCAGCTTCGTCATCGCCCACCGGCTGTCCACCATCCGCGACGCCGACATCATCCTGGTGATGGAGCATGGCGACATCGTGGAGCAGGGCAGCCACGCCGAGCTGCTCGAGGCCGGCGGTGCCTACGCGAGGCTGTACCAGTCCCAGTTCGCCGCCGCGGCCGCGCCGGTGGACTGACCGACCACCGCCGCTCTGGCGAACGCTCGCCTGGGGCGGTCTGCAGCCGTCACGTCGCACAGAGCTGCGCTCGCGCCCGGGAGCCGGTACCGAGGGTGGAGGGAGAGGCTGGAACGTCAGTCTTCCGGCTGATCCGGCCGGCCGGCCTGCCTGCCACGATGGAACCGTGCGCATCGCCGTCGTTGCCGAGTCCTTCCTCCCCCAGGCCAACGGGGTGACAGTGACGTTGCTGCGCCTGCTGGAGCACCTGCGCGGACGCGGCGACGAGGTCCTGGTGCTCGCTCCGGCAGCGGGGCGAGGGCAGGACGCGGTGACCGCCTACGCCGGAGCAGAGGTGCGCCGGTACCGTGCGGTACCGCTGCCCGGGTACGCCGACCTGCGGCTGTCCACCCCGCGGGTGCGCACCCTGGGGGAGCACCTGCGCTGCTTCGCCCCGGACGTGCTGCACCTGGCGGCCCCGTTCCTGCTCGGCTGGCAGGCTATCGGCGCCGCGAACGCTCTGGGCCTGCCCTCGGTGGCCGTGTACCAGACCGAGGTGCCCAGCTATGCGCAGCGCTATCGGGTGCGCCACCTCGAACCGCTGCTGTGGCGCCGGATCGAGGACATCCACAAGGGCGCCACCCTCTCCCTGGCCCCGTCCAGCCATGCCCGCCGCCAGCTGGTGGACCGCGGGGTGCACCGGGTCGCCGTCTGGCCCCACGGTGTGGACCGGGAGCACTTCTCGCCCACCCGGCGCAGCGACGAGCTGCACTCCCGCCTCGCCCCCGGCGGTGAGGTGCTGGTCGGCTACGTCGGCCGGCTGGCGCGGGAGAAGCAGGTGGAGGACCTGGCGGTGCTCGCGGACCTGCCGGGGGTGCGCCTGGTGGTGGTCGGCGACGGGCCGCAGCGGTCGCGGCTGGCCGGTCGCCTCCCGGACGCCGTGTTCACCGGGCACCTGGGGGGTGTGCAGCTGGCCGCTGCGATGGCCACCCTGGACGTGTTCGTGCACACCGGCGAGATGGACACCTTCGCCCAGACCATCCAGGAGGCCCACGCCTGCGGTGTGCCGGTGGTCGCCCCTGCCCGAGGGGGCCCGGTCGACCTGGTCGAGCACGCCGCCACCGGCTACCTGTACACCCCGGGCGACCTGACCGGTCTGCGCGGTCACGTCCGCTCGCTGGCCGTGGACCCGGTCACCCGCGCCGAGATGGGCCTCCGCGCTCGGGAGGCCACCGCCGGGCGCACCTGGCCGGTGGTGAACGAGCAGGTGGTCCGCCACTACGAGAACGCGATCACGCTCCACGCCGAGGACCTGGCCGCCGGGCACCGGCCCGCCAGACGCCGGCTGATCACCCGGTAGTCTCACCGGGTGCCGATCCTCCACCTGGACTCGCCCGAGGCCGCTGAGCTCACCGACTACACCCGGATGACGGATGTGGCGCTGCGCCGCACCCTGGAGGTCGAGCGGGGACTGTTCATGGCGGAGAGCTCCACGGTGATCCGCCGCGCGGTCGCTGCCGGGCACCGGCCGCGCTCGTTCCTGATGGCGCCGCGCTGGCTGCCCGACCTGGACGACGTGCTCCGCCAGGTGGGTGCCGGCGAGCACGGCGAGGTGCCGGTGTACCTGGCTGAGGAGGAGGTGCTGCGCACGATCACCGGGTTCCACCTGCACCGCGGTGCGCTCGCGGCGATGCACCGCCCCGAGCTGGCGCCGGTGCCGGACGTGCTCACCGGTGCCCGTCGGGTCGCGATCCTCGAGGGTCTGGTCGACCACACGAACGTCGGCGCCTGCTTCCGGTCGGCTGCGGCGATGGGCGTCGACGCCGTGCTGGTGACGCCCACCTGCGCCGATCCGCTGTACCGGCGCAGCGTGCGGGTCTCGATGGGCACCGTCTTCCAGGTGCCCTGGACGCGGATCGAGACCTGGCCGGTGGGCGTCGGGGCGCTCAAGGACGCCGGGTTCGTGGTGGCCGGGCTGACCCTCGGGGACGGTGCGATCACCCTCGATGCGCTGGTGGCCGAGGACCATGAGCGTCTCGCGCTCGTGCTCGGCACCGAGGGACACGGCCTGAGCGGCGCCACGGACCGGGTGCTGGACCGGCGGGTGACGATCCCGATGATGCACGGCGTGGACTCGCTGAACGTCGCCGCCGCCTCGGCGGTGGCGTTCTACGCGACCCGCTGACCTCGGTTCAGTGCGTGCCGAGGCACGTGTGGCGCAGGTGCATCACGCCGGCCGGCCCAGCGACCAGGGCGGCGTCCTCACGAGGGCCGGCCCGCCCGCCCGCTGACGTCGCTGATCCGCCCCTGGGCGTCCAGGCGTACCTGCACCTGCCCGTCGACGGCGCTCAGCACGTACCCGCCGTCACCGGGCACGCAGTCCATCCCGCGCCACCGGGCGTACTCCAGGAGCGCACGCCGGTGGTCCACGATCGCAACCCCGCGCAGCGCGCTGGTGATCGCACCGGTGACGCTGAGCACGGTCGGGTCCGGCAGATGCACCCCCTGCTCGCCGAGCAGCAGCCAGACCTGGGTGCCCTCCCGTGGTTCGAGCACGTGGTAGGTCCACCGGTTCCGGAGCGTGGCCGCCACCAGGGTGAGCCGTTTCGGCAGGTCCTCGGTGAGCGGCAGCTCCGCGGTCTGCAGCGCCGGCACCGGGATGCGGCTGAGCTCCACCGCGTCGGCGACCACCGCGGCGGGGAAGTTGTTGATGTTCGCATGCGCCCACAGCCAGGTGCCGACGTCCTGGGCGGCGGAGCCGAGCAGCTGCACCGGGTAGGTGGTGGTCGGTGTGCCCGGGTCGCCGAAGGTCAGCGTGCCCTGGTTGAGGTCCACGTGCCAGCGCCGTCCGGCGGCCACCCGCTGCAGCTCGTGGGCGTGCTCGGCGCACAGGAACGCCGCCGTGTCCACCGAGGCGTCCAGCTTCGCATCCGCCCCCACCCGGGTGTCCACGGTCCCGGCTGCGGCGGGAGCCGGTGCCGCTGTGACGGCCGGTGCAGGGGTCGGATCCGGGGCGGGCGCCGACAGCAGGTGCATCCCCTCGAGCTGGTACGTGGCGTCGAAATGGACCTGCAGCCGGCGGCCGTCAGGGAACGTGATCGTCGTCCGGTGCCCGCCCGGTACCGTCGTGTCCGCGTAGCGCAACCCGTGGTGGTCGGCGTAGGACTGCACGCCGAGCTGGTGGTTGCGCAGCAGTGCGCGGTGCGTCTCGACCGCCCGGCGCACCACAGCCTCGGTCCGCTCCGGGCTCGGCGCGGGCCGCGGGGTGTCGTCCCAGCCGATCAGGTACCAGGTGGCCGTACCGTTCGGCCAGTTCTTCGAGACGGCGGAGAAGATCCGAGCCACCGGCATGGCGCCGAACGTGATGGCCTTCGCCGACCAGGTCGAGGCGGGGATCCGCGCCGGGCTGAGCTCGGGCACCCCGGCGGCCACGACCGTCCGCGCCGTGGCCACGACCGGGTCGGGCATCCCGGTCCAGGCCTCGTCGCAGGCCCACATCCACTGCCCGTCCAGCTCCCCGCCGAGCACGTGCACCGGCAGCTCGAAGGCGTCGCCGCCCTCACCGAAGACCATCACCTGGCGCGCCAGGTCGGTCTGCCAGCCACGCGCTCCGATCCGTTCGTTGAGCTGCCACTGGTGGTCGGTGGCGATCATGGCGCCGAAGTCGATCAGGGTCTGCAGGTCGGGTGCGGGCACGCGTCCTACTGTAGCCAGGACCGGCTCATCGCCTGACCAGCAGCGCCCGGGCGGACTCGGCCCGTGTCCGCCGAGCGCACCCAGGCCAGCTGGGCACCCAGGTCCCCCACCGTGCGGAGGTGGTCCATCACCGGCCGCCCGTCCCGGTCCCCGGCGCCGGTCCCGTCCCGGTCCCGGAGACCGGTGCGGACGCCGTCCACAGCGGCGCCGGAGCCGGCCCGTCACCGCCCCGGAGCCGGTGCACCGAGACGGCCGCCACCTTGAACTCCGGCTGCTTGGACACCGGGTCCCACGCCGCCAGGGTGAGCTCGTTGGCGGCCGTCGCGGCCTCGGAGCCGTAGTGCCACGGCGCGAACACGACCCCGGGGCGGATGCCGGCGATCCGGGCCGGGGCGTCGATGTGACCACGACGGGAGGTCACCCGCACCACGTCACCCTCGGCGATGCCGAGGGCGGCGGCGTCCTGCTCGGAGAGCTCCACCCACATGCTCGGCGCCGCCTGCTGCAGCTCCGGGGCGCGCCGGGTCTTGGTGCGGGTGTGCCAGTGGTAGGCGGTGCGCCCGGTGGTCAGCCGCAGCGGGTAGGTCTCGTCCGGGGTCTCGAACGCCGGCTGGTACGGGGCGCCCTTGAGGATGGCGCGCCCGTCGGCCCGGGCGGCCAGGTACGCGGTCCTGGTGGTGGGCGCGCCGGTGACCAGGTCGTGCCCATAGCTCTGGCAGAAGTCCGCCTCGGTGCCGAACCGGGCATCGGTGTAGAGCCGCTCCCGTCCGTGCGGTGTCCGGGCGGTCACCGGCCACTGCATCCCGCCCCGCTCGTGCAGCAGCGCATGGCTCAGGCCCGAGTAGTCGCACGGGCGCCCGGCCGAGCAGGCCTTCCACCCCTCGAACGCCGCCTCCGGCGTGTCCCACGCCGGCAGCGGGTGCCCGTCCTTGTCCGCCAGGCCCAGGCGGCGGGCGTAGTCGACCCAGATGGCCAGGTCCGAACGCGCCTGCCCGGGCGGTTCGACGGCCTGCTCCTGCAGGTGCACGGTGCGGTCGACGTTGGTGAACGTGCCGGTCTTCTCCGCCCACA
>CAZMDO010000177.1:0-5632 GCA_964564445.1 uncultured Ruaniaceae bacterium
GCTTCCGCGTACAGTAACCGGAGTGTCGGAGGATTTGAAGAACGCCCACGTCCTGGTGACGGGTGCGACCGGGTTCGTCGGACAGGCTGTCGTCGAGAAGCTCCTGTCCGCGTATCCGTCGACCCGGATCACCGTGCTGGTCCGCCCCCGCGGCGCCCTCAGCGCACAGGCGCGAGTGGACAAGCTGCTCCGCAAGCCTGTGTTCGGGCCCTGGCGCGAACGCGTCGGCGCCGAGCAGGCCGAGGCGGAGGCGGCGCGCCGGCTGACGGTGCTCGCCGGTGACCTGGAGGACGTGCCGGCGCTGCCCGGCGACCTGGACGTGGTGATCCACTCCGCCTCCACCGTCTCCTTCGACCTGCCCATCGACGAGGCGTTCGCCGCGAACGTCGGCGGCCCGGTGAACCTGTACCAGGCGATCGCCGCCTCCGGCGCCGACCCGCACGTGGTGCACGTGTCCACCTGCTACGTGGCCGGCCTGCGCAAGGGGCTGGCCGAGGAGCGCAGCCTGGACCACGACGTGGACCGGGAGGCGGAGATGGCCCGCGCGCTGGCCGCCCGCACCGGCGCCGAGTCGGCCTCCCGCCGCCCGCAGCTGCTCGGCCGGATGGTGGCCAAGGCCCGCGCCCAGCACCGCCGCGCCGGCGCGCAGGCGGTGTCCCAGGCGGCCGAGCAGGCCCGCCGGACCTGGGTGCACGACCAGCTCGTGGAGGCCGGCCGCACCCGGGCCACCTCGCTCGGCTGGCCGGACGTGTACACCTTCACCAAGGCGCTCGGCGAACGGGTCGCCGAGGACCTCTGGGGCAGTGCGCACCGGCTGTCGGTGGTGCGCCCGACGATCATCGAGAGCTCCCTGCAGCACCCGTACCCCGGCTGGATCGACGGGTTCAAGGTGGCCGACCCGCTGATCGCCGCCTACGGGCGCGGCATGCTGCCGGAGTTCCCGGCGCTGGCCGACACCATCCTGGACGTGATCCCGGTGGACCACGTGGTCAACGCCATCCTGGCGGCCGCAGCCACCCCGCCGCCGGCGGCGGCCCCGCAGTACTTCCAGGTCTCCTCCGGGGCGCGCAACCCGCTGCGGTTCGGCACCCTGCTGCGACTGATCCGCGGCTACTTCCGCAAGCACCCGCTCACCGACGCCCAGGGCTCGTTCGTGCAGGTGCCGAACTGGACCTTCCCGAACGGACCGGCCGTGCAGCGCTCGCTGCGCCGCCGCGAGCTCGCCGTGGACGTCGCCGACCGGCTGGTCGGCCGGCTGCCGGCGAACGGCACCACCCGGGAGTGGATCTCCGGCATCTACAAGGCCAAGCGCGACCTGGGCACGCTGCGCAAGTTCACCGACCTGTACCAGGCCTACACCCAGACCGAGGTGGTCTTCGACGACACGAACACCCGGGCGCTGCACGAGGCCGTCGCCGACGACCGCAAGGCCGAGCACGGCTTCGACGTGACCGCGATCGACTGGGCGCACTACCTGCAGGAGGTGCACGTGCCCAAGGTCCCGGGCCTGATGCGCCAGCGCCGCCCGCAGACCAAGCCCTCCACCAGCGCCGACAACCTGCCCCAGCGCGAGGACGTGCTGGCCGTGTTCGACCTGCACGGCACCGTGGCGGCCGCCAGCCTGATCGAGCACTACGTGTGGGTGGAGCTGGCGGCCAAGGGGGCGCTGCCGGCGCTGCGTGAGCTCGGCGGCATGGTCGCCTCCTCCGGCACCTACCTGCAGGCCGAGCGGCGCGACCGAGGCGACTTCATCCGCTCCTTCATGCGCCGCTACGCCGGGATCAGCGAGGAGGAGCTGCGCGAGGTGATCGCCACCAAGGTGACCCCGTCGCTGCGCGCCCGGGTGCACGCCGAGGCCACCGAACGGATCGCCCAGCACCGCGCCGCCGGGCACCGCACCGTGCTGGTGACCGGGCAGATCGACGTGTTCGTGGAGCCGCTGGCGGACATGTTCGACCTGATCGTGGCCGGCCAGATGGAGAAGGACCCCACCGGCCGGTGGACCGGTCACCTGGCCACCTCCCCGCTGGTGGACGAGGCCCGGGCCGCCTGGCTGGTGCGCTACGCGCGCGAGGAGGGTGTGGACCTGGCCGCCTCCTACGCCTACGGCGACACCTACTCCGACCGGCCCTGGCTGGACGTGGTGGGCCACGCGAACGTCGTCAACCCGGACCCCAGCCTCTACCGGTACGCCCGGGAGAAGCGCTGGCCGGTGCACTCCTGGACCACGACGGCGGAGGGTCGCCTCTCCCCGGTGGTCCGCTCGATCACAGGGCCGGCCGGGCGATGAAGGGCAGGACGAGGACGACGCCGGTGCCGATCGCCGGCACCGCGATGGTCACCGGGGGCACCTCCGGCATCGGGCTCGCGTTCGCCCGGGCGCTGGCGGCCCGCGGCTGCGACCTGGTGCTGGTGGCCCGCAACCGGCAGCGTCTGGACGCCACCGCCGAGGAGCTGCGTGCCGCGCACGGGATCGCGGTGCACACGATCGTGGCCGACCTGGCCGACCGGGAGGACGCCGACAGGGTGGCCCGCCGGCTGGAGGACACCACCGCCCCGGTGGACATCCTGGTGAACAACGCCGGCCACGGGGTGCACACCCCGCTGACCGAGCAGATCGAGGTGCACGACGCGGCGATCGACCTGATGGTCCGCGGGGTGCTGGTGCTCGGCGCTGCCGCCGGCCGGGCGATGCAGGCCCGCGGCAGCGGGCTGATCATCAACGTCGGCTCGGTGGCCGGGCTGGTGGCGATGGGCTCCTACTCGGCGATCAAGTCCTGGGTGAACACCTACTCGGAGAGCCTCAGCCTGGAGCTGGAGGGCAGCGGGGTGCAGGTGCTGACCCTGATCCCGGGCTGGGTGCGCACCGAGTTCCATGGACGGGCGAAGATCCGCACGTCCGCGATACCGTCGTTCCTGTGGCTGGAGGCCGCCCGGCTGGTGGCGGACTGCCTGGATGATGTGGAGGCGGGCCGGACCAGGTCGGTACCATCACGACGGTTCAAGGTGATCGCCTGGTTGGCCGGGCGGATGCCCCGAGCATTGGTCCGGCGAGCAACGGCGCTGATCCGGAAGGGACGCAGATGAGGACGAGAAGCCCCCGCGGAGTCGGCGTGAGGGACGAGCGCCGGCGGAGCGAGGCACCGCAGTGCTCAGACCAGAGGAGCACTGATGACTGAGCGGCGCAAGACCGGTAGGTACCACTCCCGGGTGCACCGGTGGGCCCGGTACGTCGCGCAGCGCGGCATCCTGCGGGCGGTGCTGACCACGAACCTGCGCATCACCGTGGAGGGTGAGCGCAACCTGGCCGGTCTGGACGGGCCGTTCATCCTGGTGGCGAACCACTCCTCGCACCTGGACGCCCCGCTGTGCCTGACCACCCTGCCCTACCGGGTCACCAAGAACGTGGCCACCGCCGCCGGGGCGGACTACTTCTACAACGCGAAGTGGCGCAGCATGCTCACCTCGCTGTTCTTCAACACCTACCCGGTCGAGCGCGGCAAGACCCGCGGCAAGTCCGCCGGGCTGTCCGTCACCCTGCTGCGGCAGGGCGTGCCGCTGCTGATCTTCCCGGAGGGCACCCGCTCCCGCACCGGTGAGATGGCCGACTTCACCCCCGGGGCGGCCGCGCTGGCCCGCGCGCTGCGGCTGCCGCTGGTGCCGGTGGCGCTGGTCGGTGCCCACGATGCGATGCCGGTGGGCACGTTCTGGCCCAAGCCCGGCCGGATGCCGGTGAAGGTGCTGATCGGCAAGCCGCTGCGGGTGCGGCCGGGGGAGAAGCTGCCCGAGTTCAACGCGCGCGCCGAGGCGCGGGTGCGGGCGATGCACACCATGCAGACCTCCTACGTGCTCGTCCCGGAGGACAACGCGGCCCCGCAGCCGGAGCACAAGGACCTGCCGGACGCTCAGGAAGGGATCTCATGACCGACGTCGTCCACCAGAAGTGGTGGGGCTGGGGTGTGGAGGGCATCGCCTTCCACCACGAGGACAAGCCGGAGTTCGCTCCGTTCGTGCGCAAGGCGATCGGGCTGGACCTGTACGCCCCGGCCGGGCGTCCGCCGCAGTTCGAGGACCTGGACGTGCCTGCCTCCACCCTGGGGGAGGACCTGGGCGCCCGGCTGCGGCAGATCGTCGGCGACCACCAGGTCTCCACCGACGACATGAACCGTGTGGTGCACACCTACGGCAAGGGTCTGCGGGACCTGGTGCGGGTGCGCGCCGGTGACCTGCCCCGGGTGCCGGACGTGGTGGTCTACCCGGCGAACTCCGACGAGGTGCGGGCCGTGGTGGACGCCGTGGTCGAGGCCGACGGTGTGCTCATCCCCTTCGGTGGCGGCTCGAACATCTCCGGCTCGCTCACCCCGCCGGCCGACGAGCAGCGCGTGGTGGTCTCCCTGGACATGGGCCGGATGAACCGGGTGCTGCAGATCGACGCGGACGCCGGTCTGGCGCTCATCCAGGCCGGTGGCCTGGGTCCGGACCTGGAGGAGCAGCTGAACGCCCAGGGCTGGACCATGGGGCACCAGCCGGACTCGTTCAAGCACTCCACCCTCGGCGGCTGGATCGCGACCCGCTCCTCCGGCATGCAGTCGGACAAGTACGGGGACATCGCCGACATCGCGCGCGGGTTCACCGTGGTGCTGCCGGGCAAGGTGGTCCAGCTGCGGCCGTTGCCGAGCACCTCCACCGGGCCGAGCGTGCGGGAGATGATCATCGGCTCGGAGGGCCGGCTCGGGGTGATCACCCAGGCGTGGGTGCACGTGCACGCACTGCCGGAGAACCGCGAGGTGATCGCCTACCTGTTCCCGAACTGGGCCTCCGGCCTGGCGGCGATGCAGGAGGTGTCCACCTCGGACGCCACACCGAGCATCACCCGCGTCTCCGACGCCCCGGAGACGGCATTCTCGCTGGCCACCCGGAAGGCCTCGACCAGCCTGTCCTCGAAGGTGGGGGAGGGGCTGTTCGAGCTGCTCCGCCGCCGCGGCTGGGACCTGGAGAAGGTCGCCATCTCCTACATCGGCTACGAGGGCGGGTCGGCCAAGGTACGTGCGGACAAGTCGATCGTCGGCAAGATCATCGGCTCCCACGGTGGCATCAAGCTCGGCAAGGGCCCGGGCTCGATGTACGACCAGAAGAAGTTCGACACCCCCTACCTGCGCGATTTCCTGCTCGACCGCGGTGCGCTCGGCGACGTGTCCGAGACCGCGGCCCCCTGGTCCCGCCTGGGCGAGGTGTACACCTCCACGGTGCGGGCCGCGCGGGCGGCGTTCGACTCACTCGGCGTGCAGGGCTTCATCATGTGCCACCTCTCGCACTCCTACCACTCCGGGGCGTGCCTGTACTTCACGTTCGCGTTCCCGCCGAAGGAGGGCGTGGACCCGCTGAAGCAGTACGACGTGGTGAAGGCGGCGATCCAGCAGTCCTTCGTGGACCACGGCGGCACGTTGAGCCACCACCACGGCGTGGGCACCGACCATGCCCCGTGGCTGGAGCAGGACATCTCGGCGGCCGGGACCGACCTGATGGTGGGGCTGCTGTCCTCGGCGGACCCGGGTCGCAACCTCAACCCGGGCACCCTGATCCCCAGCCACCGGGAGTGGTGAGCCCACCTCCGCGCTGAGTCTGCACCGGG
>CAZMDO010000178.1:0-5592 GCA_964564445.1 uncultured Ruaniaceae bacterium
GCCAGCTGGTCGCGCTGTACGAGCACATCACCTTCGTGCAGGGCGTGGTCTGGGGCATCGACTCCTTCGACCAGTGGGGGGTCGAGCTCGGCAAGCAGCTCGCCCTGCAGATCGCGCCGGCCGTGACCGGCGACCAGGAGGCGCTCGCCGCGCAGGACTCCTCCACCCAGGCGCTGATTGGTGCGTACCTGCAGCTGCGGAGGTGAGTGATCCCTCGACCAGCCGACGGGTAGTTGGTTGTCGGGTCGCTCAGCCGTTCGTGCGGCGTAGCAGGTAGACGAAGTACGG
Organism: uncultured Ruaniaceae bacterium; assembly: GCA_964564445.1. Taxonomy (GTDB): domain Bacteria; phylum Actinomycetota; class Actinomycetes; order Actinomycetales; family Beutenbergiaceae; genus Ruania. The sequence goes on from CAZMDO010000178.1 coordinate 289, forward strand.
GGCACCGACCAGGGCGACCATCAGTCCGGCGGGGATCTGGGACGGCGCTATCAGGGTACGGCCGAGGAGGTCGGCGAGACACACCAGAACGCCGCCGATCAGCATCGACACCGGGATGGACCGGGTGTGCCGGGCGCCGACCAGCCCTCGGGCGAGGTGCGGTGCGATCAGGCCGACGAACCCGATCACCCCGATCGCGACGACACTCACCGCGGCCAGCACCGCGGCGATCCCCAGCACCCCGAACCGGGTTCGGGCGAGCCGTACCCCGAGAAGTCGAGGTGCGTCGTCGTCGAGCGCGAGCAGGTCCAGCTCACGGTGCCGGCTCACCAGCACTGGCACGGCCAGGGCTAGCGTGACCACCACCACGACCACGTCCTCGGCGTGCCGACCGTAGGTCGTGCCGGACAGCCAGGTGAAGATGCGCGGGGTGTCGTACGGGTTGGCCCTCAGCAGCAGGTACGTGCTGACCGCGCTCAGCGCGGTACCGCACCCGATGCCGACCAGCACGAACCGGTCCGGTAGCAGGCTGCCGCGTGCGGCCAAGGCGGCGATGAGGGCAAACGTGCCCAGCCCCATCAGGAGCGCCATCGCGATCAGCGGCGCGCGGCCGGCGACACCTGCCGTGACGACGATCACCGCACCGAGACCGGCGCCGGCAGTGATGCCGAGGATGCCCGGCTCGGCGAGTGGGTTGCGCACCGTCGATTGCACCACGCAGCCGGCAAGACCCAGGGCAGCGCCCGCCAAGACCGCGGCGCCGACTCGTGCTGCACGTTCGTCGAGCGAGCGTTCGATCAGTCGGGGCGCCTCGCCCTGCAGCCATAGCCAGATGTCGCCGGTCTTCAACCAGAGGCTGCCCGCGAGAAGGCCAACGACCATCAGGGCGACCAATACCACCGCGACGGTCAGCCAGACCGTGGTGAACCGGCGGCTGCTGCGGATCGACGCCTGGGCCTGCGGCGGTTGACGCACCGTCCCCGCATCGCGCATCCGCATCGCGAGCACCACGATCAGCACGCCACCGAGCAGGGAGGTCGGCACGCCCGTCGGGATCGCGGTCGCCGGGCCGGCGCCGAGGATCGCGCGGAGCAGCGCGTCCGCCACCAGCACGATCAGCGCTCCGACGAGCCCGGCAGCGGGTAGCCGGAGTATGTGGCGGTGCAGTCCGTGCACCCTGGTGGCGAGCAGACGGGTCAGCGCCGGTGCGCCAAGCCCGACGAAACCGATCGGTCCGGCGACGGTCACCGCGATCGCGGCGAGCAGCACGGCATACAGCACCGCGACTGTGCGGGTCGAGCGCACCGGGACACCCAGCGTCGAGGCCGCGTCGTCACCGAGCCCGAGGACGTCCAGGCGACGGCTGAGCAGCATCGCGCCGAGCAAGGCGACGGCGATCACCGGCATCGCCCGCAGAGAGGCGTCCAGATTGAGCTGGGCGAGCGATCCGGCGCCCCAGGCGAACAGGCCGGTCGTCTCCTCCTTGAACAGGATGAGCAGCATGCCGGTCACCGCATCGAACGCCATCGCAAGCGCCGACCCGGCGAGCACGAGCCGGGTGGTGGCCGTGCCGGCAGCCGTGCCGGCCAGACCGAGCACTATCGCGGCCGCGGACAGCCCGCCGACGAAGGCCACACCGGCGGACGCCCAGAGCGGAACGGCCAGCCCGAACGCTGCGACCGCTGTGAGCGCGAGGTAGGCACCCGAGGTGACCGCGAGAGTGTCCGGTGAGGCCAGCACGTTCCGGGTCACCGACTGCAGCAACGTGCCGGCCGTGCCGAGCGCTAGACCCACAACGATGCCGGCTAGCAGTCGAGGCAGCCGCGAGCCGGTGAAGATGTCCACGATCGGCACACCGCCCACGGGCTCGCGGACCCCGCCCAGGTAGGCGACCAGGTCACCGAACCCGACGCCCGACGTGCCCTGTGTCAGGTGCCAGCCGCCGACCAGGACGATCGCGAGGGCGAGCACGACGACCGTGACGATCGCTGCAGCAGCGCCACCGGGAGCGAGCTGCGTGGCGGTCCGCTCCCGGGCGCCTGGCTCCCGGAGGGTGCTCAACCCTGGGTGAGGATGTCGACGTAGCCGTCGACCGCCTGCATCACCGAACGTGGTCCGCCGGCGCCCCACACGTTCGGTGGGAAGGCATAGGCGCGTCCCTCCCGCACGGCGGGCAGCGACTGCCAGATCTCGCTCTTCCCCAGCTCGGTGACGTAGCTCTCCTCGCTGGTGGCGTCGTTGGCGTAGATGAGGTTCGCGTCACCGACGGCGGTCAGGCCCTCGATATCGGTCTGCGCCAGGCCGTAAGCGGGGTCGACCCCACCGCTGCCGTAGGACTCGTTCACCTCCGCGGTCCAGGCCGGGGTGAGACCGAGCCGGGCGCCCAGCTCGGTGAACAGGGCACCCTCGCCATAGGGGCGGATGACGACGTTGCCGCCGTCGATCCACCCGTCGAAGAAGACGAAGTCGGTGGTCTGCAGGTCGACGTCGGCCACCGCTTCCTCGGCAGCCGTGAGGTGGTCGTCGAACTCCTGGAGCACCGCGTCGGCCTGCTCGGTGCGCCCGAGTGCCTCGGCGATCGTGGCGAAGACTTCCTTCATGTTCTCGATCTGGCCGGACGCGTCGGCACCGACCGTGGCGAGCACCGGCACGCCCCCGTCCTCGAGCTGGGCGAGCTGCTCGTCGTCGGCGCTGTAGGCCTCGGCGATGATCAGGTCCGGGTCCAGCGCGTAGATCGAATCGAGATCCGGTTCGCCCCGGTCACCGACGTCCGCGACGTCCTCGGGAAGGGTCTCGGCAGTCACCCACTGGCGGTAACCGTCCGGGTCGGCGACACCGACAGGTGTCACACCGAGGGTGAGGACGTCCTCGACCTGCTGCCACTCCAGGACCACCACCCGATCGGCGGGAGCGTCTAGCTCGACGGTCCGCCCGAGCTGGTCAGTGATGGAGATGGGGCCACCGGTCTCGGCGTCCGCAGCCGTTCCGTCGGGCGAGCCGGCTTCGAGCTGGGTGGTGCCGCAGCCCGCCAGTGCCAGGGCGAGGAGGCCGGCGGTGACGGTTGCTGCGCCCAGCCGTGTCGCGGATGTCATACCAGGTTCTCACTTTCGTCGGGGGCTGTTGCTGGTGAACGGAAAGGGCGCCGGCTGCTCGGGTCGATGCGCAGCCGCCCTGCGATGGCGTCGTGCCGGACCTGCACGTCGATGTCGTACACGTCGCTGATGTGCTCGGCGGTGAGTACCTCGCGCGGCCGCCCGAGGGCATAGACGTGGCCGGACCGCATCAGCACCAACGTGTCGGCGATGCCGGCCGCCTGGTCCAGGTCGTGCAGCACGACGCCGACGGCCACGCCATGATCGTCGGCAAGCCCGCGGATGATGTCGAGCACCTCAACCTGATAGCGCAGGTCGAGGTGGTTCGTGGGCTCGTCCAGGAGCACTACGCCGGTGTCCTGCGCCAGGCACGAGGCGAGCCAGACCCGCTGTAGCTCTCCGCCGGATAGCGCACCGGCCGGTCGCTCGGCCATCAGCTGCAGACCGGTGGCCGTGAGCGCGCGATCGATCGCGACCCGGTCTGCCGGGCTCAGACCGGCGAACCGCCGCCGGTACGGGTGGCGTCCGAATGCGACGACCTCACCCACCGTGACTCCCTGCGGCGAAGGCCTCGTCTGCGAGAAGAGGGTGACCGCCCGGGCGAACTCACGGGGGCTGAGCAGGGGGATCGAGCGCTCGCGCGTGCGCTCGGCCGGTGTGCTTGAGGCGGGCGGGAGCAGGTGCGCGGTGCCGGCGGTGATCGGGTGCAGGCGGGCGAGGGACCGCAGCACCGTCGATTTCCCGCTCCCGTTCGGACCGACCAGCGCCGTCACCGTGCCGGGTTCGAGGGTGATCGAGACGCCGTGCACCACCGGTGTCCTGCCGTAGCGCAGCACGAGGTCCTGGGCGCGCAGGCTGTGGTGTGTGGTCATCTCGAGTTCCGGACGTGAGCGTGCTGAGGTCCCGTGGCGCAGGGTCGATGGCATCCGGTGTGCCTGGGCCGCCGCCTGGTCTGCCGGCGCCGGTCGAGGACGGATCGTGGGTCGATCAGCAGATGCGAATGTTGGTAAGGCTGTCCTAACTGGGCCAGTGTAAGAGTGTCGACCAGCGTCGGCAATCATGAGGAATGGACATCAGATACGGGATTCCGGACACCGCGTCAGGGCGTAGGCGCGTCGCGAGCGGTGGAGCGTCGGCTCAACGCTCCAGGGCGTCCGGTCGTCGCCGCTGTCGATCTGCACGCGCTGACCGGTAGCTGCCCGGAGTCTGTCCGGTGACCCGACGGAATGCGGCGATGAACGTGCTCGGTTGGCGGTAGCCCAGCTCCACGGCGATCTCCTGGACGTCCCAGCCCTCGGTGAGCATCCGGAGGGCGGTGTGGATGCGTAGTGCCTGGCGCCACTGCGCGAACGACTGCCCGGTCGCGGTGTGGAACGTGCGGGTGATCGTCCGTTCGCTCAGCCCGAGGCGGTCAGCCCAGTCCGCGAGCGAGCGCGGATCGCCGGGGTCGTCACGCAGCGCGTCGGTGATCACGCTGATCCGTGGGTCGCTCGGCAACGCCAGCGCCAGCTCCGCAGGCGCGGGCTCGAGCACGTCCAGCACGACCGCCTCGGCGCGGGTGCGCTGAGCCTCCTCGAGATCGTCGCGGGTGAGATGCTGCAGCAGTGCTTCGAGCACGGGCGTCATCGCCACGATCCGCGGCTCGGCGAGCTCCACTGAGGAGCGGTCCGGGTCGAAGAACGCGTCGTACAGCACTGCGTTGGCCGTCACCGAGCCGGAGTGGGTGGTCTCCGCAGGCAACCAGATGCCAAACCCTTCGGGCACGGTGAGCAGGTGTCCTGCCACGAGCGTCGTCATCGTTCCGTTGCGCACCCAGACCAGCTCGTGCTGCGGGTGACGGTGCGGGAGGAAGTCCAGCGGGACGGTGGCCTCGAAGGCTTCCGCGACGATCATCGTCCTCGCACCGGTCTGCACTCTCGACCATGCCGCCGCGACCGTCTCCGGTGAGACGAGCATCCGATCTCCGCCGGCGACTGTGCGCCGCTGGCCGATGCTCGAGCCTGCCGGGTGCGCGTCGTGATCCGGCTCGGCGCATCGCTCCACGCAGGCGAGTGTAGCCAGCGAGGGTGTCGGGCCCGGTGTGGTCGTGGCCGGACGGGAGCCGAGCGCCGAGGCACTCTGAGCCGAGTTCGCCTCCGCACCGAGCCGTACCCCGACTGGAGCGGGTGACGGGAATCGAACCCGCGCCGTCAGCTTGGGAAGCTGAAGTTCT
>CAZMDO010000179.1:0-5547 GCA_964564445.1 uncultured Ruaniaceae bacterium
CGACCTCCTCGACGTCGTAGTCCGTGGCCTGGCCGAGTTTCTCGGTGCGGACCAGATCCCCGGCCGGGCCCGGACCGGCGAAAAGCACCGGGGTGCCGCACCCCAGCGCAGCGAACATCTTCGTCGGCATCGCGAAATCGTAGCCGATACCGGGCTTCAGGCTGACCACCGCCGCGCGGGCGGCGCGCTGCCACCGGGCCGAGGTGGCGGCGTCCACCGGGTCGCGCAGCTGCACCGCGCCTGCGGGCAGCTCGGCTGCGAGCGCGCGCAGCGCCGGCCACGAGCTGCCCTGGCCGAGGTAGACCAGGCACGCGTCCGGGAGCTCGCGCAGCACGCGGGGCATCGCCCGGGCGAAGATCTCCGCGCCCTGCCACTCCGAGGCGGTGCCGGCGTACAGCAGGAACGGCCGGTCGGGGACGTCTTCGGGCAGGTCGTGCGCTCCCGCGGGAGCGTCGCCGGCGGCGGCATCACCTGCGCCTGCCTCACCCGCGCCGGAGCCTGAGTACCGATTCGCTGGCTGAGTACCTTCAGGTGTGTCCTCAGCCGACACTCCGGTACTCAGACGATCGTCTGCCGGGTGGGGGTCGGGCGCGGGCGCCGGGCGGGGAGTGCCGCGGTGGAAGATGGTGGTGTCCACGCCGTTGCCGACCGTGGTCACCTGCCGGGCACCGAGCTCCCGCACCCTCTCGCTCACGCCGTCGTTCACGCTCAGCACCGCCGCCGCACCGCGCAGCGCGAACCGCTCCACGAGCCGCACCGCCTGCACCACCGCACCCGGTGCGCCGGTGGAGGCGGCCGCATCGGACCACACGTCGGCGGCGTAGTACACGTACGGCAGCCGTCGCAGCGCGCAGACCAGGCGCACCACGGCACCGGTCGTCGGCGGCGGCTCCACCACCACCACGTCCGGGCGGCGGGTGCGCAGCAGCCGCCAGGCCAGCGGCAGGTCGAAGCTCAGGTAGGGCAGGTAGCCGCGCACGTACCCGGACCCGTCGCGCAGCACCGGGGCGCGCCGCACCCGCGCCGGCATGGCATCGCTCGGGGCTTCGCCGACCGGGCCGGCGCTCGGCCGCCCGCCGCCGGCACGCCCTCCGCCGCCGGCTCGCCCGCCGCCGCCGGCAGCACGCCCGGGGCCGGCCGGTCCCCCGCCGCCGGCCGCGCCCGGCGCCTGCTCGACCCCTGGGCCCGGCGACGTGGTCAGGACATCCACGCGAGCGCCGTCGTCGGCAAGGGCCCGCACCAGGGCAGCGAGCCGGAACGAGGCGGCCGAGGGCTCGGGCAGGAAGATCCGGGTGGCCAGCGTGACCCGCAGCCCACCGCTCCCGCGGGAGCGCCCGGAGCCCCACGAGCGCCGGAGGCGCCGAGCACTCACCGCAGGTCGACGGTGCGCCCGGTGACCGCGGACTCCAGCACCGCCTCGGCCACCCGCACCGTGTTCAGCCCCTGGGCCATGGTGACGATGTCGGTCTCCTTGCCGAGGATCGCGTCGCGGAAGTTCTCGTGCTCGGTGCGCAACGGTTCGGGCTTGTCGATCGCGAACCGGATCATGTCCCCCTCGGAGACGCCGCGGAACTGGGCGACGTCGTCCCAACGGGTGGCGATCTCCCCGTTGGCGTGGAAGGTGAGGTCGGCGAGCAGGGTGTCGGCGACGAACGCGCCCTTCTCCCCGGTCACCACGGTCACCCGCTCCTTCATCGGGGACAGCCAGTTCACCAGGTGGTTGGTCACCACCGGGCCGGTCAGCGCACCGGTCACCGCGACCAGGTCCTCGTGCTCGCGCCCGGACTTGTAGGCGGTGCGGGCGGCCACCGAGGTGAACTCGCGCTGGGCCACCCAGGCGGTCAGGTCGATGTCGTGGGTGGCCAGGTCCTTGACCACGCCGACGTCGGCGATCCGGGACGGGAACGGGCCCTGCCGGCGGGTGGCGATCTGGTACACCTCCCCGAGCTCACCGGCCTCCAGCCGGGCGCGCAGGGACTGCAGCGCCGGGTTGTACCGCTCGATGTGCCCCACCGCCCCGACCAGCCCGGCGGCGGCGAACGCGTCGGCGAGCTGCTGGGCGCCGCCAGTGTCGGAGGCGAGCGGCTTCTCGATCAGGGTGTGCACCCCCGCCTCGGCGAGCGCCAGCCCGGTCTCGGTGTGGAACCGGGTGGGGGCGGCGACCATCGCGTAGTCGATCCCGGCGGCGATCAGCGCGTGCACGTCGGGGAGCACCTCGAGCGGCCCGGCCACCCCGTGCGGGTCTCCGGCCGGGTCGGCCACGGCGACCAGGTCCACCCCGTCCAGCTGGCGCAGCACCCGGGCGTGGTGCCGGCCCATCATGCCCAGGCCGATCAGGCCCGCTCTCAGGTTCGCCATCTCATGCTCCTGCCTTGGCCACCGCGTTGACGGCGGTCGTGATGGTCTCCAGGTCGGCCTCGCTCAGGCTGGGGTGCACCGGGAGGGAGAGCACCTCCGCCGCGGCCTGCTCGGTCACCGGGAGCTCGTGGGCGGGGGCGTAGCGGGTGAGCGAGGTCAGCCGGTGGTTCGGGATCGGGTAATACACCCCGCAGCCCACGCCGCGTGCGCGCAGCTCATCGGCGAAGGAGTCCCGCTCGGCGCCGGTGGCCCCGGCCAGGCGGATCGTGTACTGGTGGTAGACGTGCGTGGCGCCCTCACGGACGACCGGGGTGACCACGCCCTCGAGGTGGGCGTCCAGGTAGGCGGCGTTTGCCTGCCGGGTGGCGGTCCAACCGGCCAGCTTGGTCAGCTGCACCCGGCCGATGGCGGCGTGGATGTCGGTCATCCGGGCGTTGAAGCCCACGATCTCGTTCGCGTACTGGCGCTCCATCCCCTGGTTGCGCAGCAGCCGCAGTGCGCGGGCCACCTCCTCGGTGCCGGCGGAGACCATGCCGCCCTCCCCGGAGGTCATGTTCTTCGTGGGGTACAGGGAGAACATCGCGAACGTGCCGAAGGTGCCCACCGGGGCGCCCTGCCAGATCGCGCCGTGCGCCTGGGCGGCATCCTCGAAGATCGCCAGGTGCCGCTCGGCCGCGAGCGCGACCAGGGCGTCCATGTCCGCCGGGTGGCCGTACAGGTGCACCGGCATGATCGCCTTGGTGCGATCGGTGATCGCGGCCGCCACGGCGGCAGGGGCCAGGCAGAAGGTGTCCGGCTCGATGTCGGCGAACACCGGGGTGGCGCCGGTCAGGGCCACGGAGTTGGCAGTGGCCGCGAAGGTGAACGAGGGCACGATCACCTCATCGCCCGGGCCGATGCCGGCGGCGAGCAGGCCCAGGTGCAGCCCGGCGGTGCCGGAGCTGACCGCCACGCAGGTGCGCCCGGCCACCAGGGCGGCGCCGAACTCCTCCTCGAAGGCGGCCACCTGCGGGCCCTGGGCGATCATGCCGCTGGCCAGCACCGCATCGACGGCGGCCCGCTCCTCCTCCCCCACGATCGGCCTGGCTGCGGGGATCATCGCCTGGTTCACCTGGTCTCCTCGTTCTGGCTGGTGGCGGCAGGGGTGCTGCCGGGCTCGCCGGTGGCTGCACCGTCCGGCACGGCGGCGCTGGCGTCGACGGCGGTGAGCACACCGTCGTTCTCCTCGTACCGCTCACCGCTGACCGGGCAGGTCCACTCCCCCGGTGCGTCCTCGCGTAGCGGCACACCGGAGGTGCCGACCCAGCCGATCCGGCGGGCGGGCACCCCGGCGACCAGCGCGAAGTCCGGTACGTCCTTGGTGACCACCGCACCGGCGGCCACCGTGGCCCAGGCACCGATCGTCACCGGTGCCACGCACACCGCGCGGGCCCCCACGCTCGCGCCGCGGCGCAGGGTGACGCCCACCGGTTCCCAGTCGGCACCGGACTTGCGGGTGCCGTCGGGGTTGATCGCGCGCGGGTAGGTGTCGTTGGTGAGCACCGCGGCGGGGCCGATGAACACGCCGTCCTCGAGGTGCGCCGGCTCGTACACCAGGGCGTAGTTCTGCACCTTGCACGCCGCGCCCAGGTGCACGCCGGAACCGATGTAGGCACCGCGCCCGATGATGCACCCCGGCCCCACCACCGCGTTCTCCCGGACCTGGGCGAGGTGCCAGACGCTGGCGTCGGGGCCGATCTGGGCGGTGGGGTCCACCTCGGCGGAATCGACGATCATGGGCTTCCTTCGCAGCTGGTGCAGGGTGCGTCGGCAGTCTCCCACACCGGGCGGCGCCAGGTCGGTGCGCTCGAGCGGTCGCGCGATCGGTGCGGAGGTGCTTTTCGGACTGGGCGGTGACCGATAGTCACCAACCTCCCAGTCCGGAAAGTACCTCCCCGTACGCTGGGCGTCGGCTACTCGTGTTGGTACCGGCACGCCAACCAACGGCGCTACCCGGTCGTCTGAACACACAACCGCAGGCTGAGTACGGCGAAGTCGGTACTCAGCCTGCGGTTCGGTACTCAGCGCATCCGGCGACGCCTCGGTGCCCGGCGGGCGACGCCTCGGTGCACACGATCACAGGCACCGGCGAGGTGAGGCGAGGGCCCCACGCCACCGCGCCGCCTGGCACACGATCAGCGCGCCTCCTGGAAGAATGCGCTCCATGCCCGACTTCGACGACACCCAGGTCGTGGTGCCGTTGTACAACGAGGCCGCGGTCATCGCCGGTGTGATCGCCGACCTGCGCTCCACGTTCGCCCACGTGGTCTGCATCGACGACGGCTCCACTGACGCCTCGCCGCGGGTGGCCGAGGAGGCGGGCGCCGTGGTGGTCCGGCACGCCACCAACCTCGGTCAGGGCGCCGCGCTGCAGACCGGGATCGACTTCGTGCTCGCCCAGACCGGTGCCCGCTACCTGGTCACCTTCGACGCCGACGGCCAGCACCAGGTCGCCGACGCCGCGGCGATGGTGCGCAAGGCCCGCGCGGAGGACCTGGCGGTGGTGTTCGGCTCCCGGTTCCTGGACGAGCGCACCAAGGCCGGCTGGGCGAAGCGGATCGTGCTGAAGACCGCCGTGTGGGCCACGAACCAGACCACCGGGCTGCGGCTGACCGATGCGCACAACGGCCTGCGGGTGATCCGCCGGGACGCCGCCGCCGGGGTCGCGCTGAAGCAGAACCGGATGGCGCACGCCTCGGAGATCGTGCTGCAGCTGGGCCGGACCCGGCTACCGTGGGCGGAGCACCCGGTGCACGTGCTCTACACCGACTACTCCAAGAGCAAGGGCCAGTCGCTGCTGAACGCGGTGAACATCCTGGTGGACCTGGTGTTCCGATGAGCAGCAGCCGCCGTGAGCCGAGGGTGGGAGGGCGATGAACGAGGAGAAGATCTGGATCCAGATCCTGCTCCTGCTCGGCGTGGCCGTGGTCACCGTGCTGCTCACCCGGTCCACCGCCGACGCCCGGCACCAGGCGGTCCGGCGGGTGCTGCTGGCGCTGTTCGCGCTGGTCACCGCGGCGGCGATCCTCTTCCCCACCATCCTCAGCCGGATCGCTGCTCTGGTGGGCGTGGGCCGGGGCACCGACCTGCTGCTCTACCTGCTGGTGATCGCGTTCCTGTCCTTCATCGCCACCACCTACCGCCGGATGA
>CAZMDO010000180.1:0-5527 GCA_964564445.1 uncultured Ruaniaceae bacterium
CGCACAGGGCACGCAGCGAGTTGCCGTGCGCGACCACCAGCACCCGGCGGCCGGCCTCGAGATGCTCGGTGAGCACATCCCTCACCCAGGGCCGGACCCGCTCGACGACGTCCGCGAGCGACTCGGTGGCGCTCAGTGCCTCGGGCGGTAGCCGGTCGAACGGCGGGAGCCGGCGCCACAGGGCGAGCGTCTCGGCGGGCAGCTCGGGCGGCCGCCCGTGCAGGGAGCGGCGCCAGTGCAGGAACTGCTCGTAGCCGAAGCGCTCGGCGATCTCGGACTTCAGGTAGCCGGAGAGGGCGCCGTAGCTGCGTTCGTCCAGCCGCCAGTCCCGCTCCACGGTGATGGGCTCCGGCCAGGCGGTGACGACCAGCTCGGCGCTGCGCCAGCCGCGGACCAGCTCGGAGGTGCACACCACGTCCGGCGTCCAACCGGTCGCCGCGAGCCGGCGGCCGGCGAGCAGGCACTCCTCCTCCCCCGCCGGGGTGAGGCCCACGTCGATCACCCCGGTAAACAGGTGCCGAGCGTTGGCCACCGACTCCCCGTGCCGCAGCAGCACCACGTTCGCCGTGGTGGTCGGGCCGTGGTCGGCGGTCGCGTTCATCGACGCCCAGCGTAGTGAGGCCGCCGACCCTGCCCAGCCACGGACGCCCGGCGATGGGCACTTCTCCCCCTGGGCAGCGCGGGGGTGCGTTCCTACACTCGCCCCCGTGCCCGACTTCCTGCGAACACCCGCTGTGACCGCCGCAGCAGCCGCAGCGCTGCTCACCGCGCTCACCGGCTGCTCGGTGCTCGGTGGGGGCGAGGGTGATGCGGCCCGCGAGGCTGCCCAGACCTACGTCGACCTGGTCGCGGCCGGGGACGACCCGCAGGCGCTCTGGGCCATGACGTTGACCGAGGACCCGGCCTCGGTGCGCGACGCCGGGCGGATGCTGGCCGGTGCCAGCGAGCGGATCGAGGTGCTCTCGGTCGGCGAGGCCGGACCGGCGCAGACACCGCTGCCGGCGCTGTACGAGTCCGACCTGGACACCGAGGAGGCGCGGCAGGTCCTGGTCAGCTACCGGCTGGCCGGCGCCGAGCACGAGGCCACCGTGCTGCTGGCACCGCACGAGAACCAACCGTCGGACGAACCCGGTTCCTGGGTGGTGGTCGATCCGCTGCTCGGCGGCATGACCGTTCCGCCGGTGGCCTTCGGTGCCGCCGTACCGGCGACCTACGTCGGCGGCGTGCACGCGCAGGTCGGCGACGACCACAGCGAGCAGAGCCTGCCGTTGTACCCCGCGGTGTATGCGGTGCAGGAGCGTGCCGACCCCTACCTCTCCTCCACACCGGTCGAGCTGGCGGTGGTGGCCGGCCCGGCGACGACCGCCCCGGAGATGACCCTGGCCGGCACCGAGGAGACCGCGGCGGCGCTGACGGCGGACCTGGTCGACAGCCTGCAGCGGTGCCACGCCGACGCGGTGGCGTGCGCGCACACCGCGGACCCGCTGGTTGAGGCGCGCGGCATCGACCCGCTGCTGGAGGAGTGGTCGTTCGAGGTCACCACACCGCCCGAGCTCACCCTGGAGGGCACGCAGGCCGAGTTCACCGGGGGCGTGCTGGTGGTGCACGGGCCCGGTGGCGAGCAGTCCGAGGTGCCCTTCGAGGGCACTGTGCCCTGGTCCTTCGACCCCACGACCTGGACGCCGATCGTGCTCGGGTACGAGATGGAGATCCGGGAGGTGGAGCGATGACCGTCCGCCCTGCGCTCCCTCGGCGCCGTCTGGGCGCCGCCGCGCTCACCGCAACCATGCTCGCCACCGCACTGGCGGCATGCACTGAGCGTCCGCCGTCGGACGAGGAGCTGACCACCGCCGCCCGGGCCGCCGCGGAGCAGTACGTGGCGGCGATCGCCGCGCAGGACCAGGAGGCGGCGGACGCCATGACGGAGCCCACCGAGCTCGAGGTGCCCGACGTGGACGAGATGGTGGACGTGCGCGCGGCATTGGGTGAGGCGGCCGAGCCGATCAGCGACACCTGGCTGCGGCTGCTCGCCCAGGACCCGTCCGGCACCAGCACCTACGCCCGGTTCCAGGTGTCCTACCTGATCGGCGACGTGGTCGGGGCGGACACCATCGAGCTGGTGCACCACCGCGACGACCCGGTGGAGGCGTGGACGGTCATCGACGGGCTGCTCGTCTCCGGAGGCGCGTTCGCCGACGAGGACACTGTTCCCACCTTCACCTTCGGTGGGGTGCCGCTGGAGAACGAGCCGACCTCGAACGTGAACGTCTGGGGCTATCCGGGGGCGTACCTCACCGAGGCGACCGAGACCGCCGGGGACGTCGCCGTGGAACCGGTGACCGTGGTCCTCGGTGCCGAGACCGTGCCCCCGTGGAACGACTCCCTGCCGATGCTGGAGGCCGTCAGCGCGGAGGGCTGAGCGTTACCCGGACCGGTGCTGGGCTACCCTGCGGCTTGTCCCGTCCCTCTGCGGCCGAGCCGCGTCCGCCCCTGGAGACCATCCATGCGCCTGCGCCCCGACCACCTGCGCACACCCCTGCTGGTGCTCGTCGCCAGCCTGCTCACAGTTGCCGGCTGCAGCGACCAGAACGATCCGGCAGCATCGGATCGCACGGCTAACCCGACGGAAGAGGTGACGACGGACGCGCCGACTGCGGACCCCACGACCAGCGCCCCGGAGCCGTCCGAGAGTGCGACCGCGGACGGCAGCACCCGCTTCCCGGAGTGTGAGCCGGGCGAGGGCCGGACCGTGACCATGCTCGAGGACATCGTCCTCGAGGAGCAGGAGATCCCGGGGATCACGATGGCGGACGTCCAGGTGGGCGGGGCGACTGTGGCGGGGTTCGTGGTCGAGCCGGTGGTGATCCCGGAGCGGGTGGTCGAACAGGGCTGTCTGATCACCTACGACGCCCCGGGCGGATGTCTGCCGGCGGTGGAGATCAGCGGTGCCTACATCCCCGGTTACACGGTTCCCGAGCGGGTGCTGCCCGAGGTCACCCTGCCGGACGGGACGGTGCTCGAGGAGCAGGTGATCCCGGCGGTCGGCGCCGACGAGGTGGTGATCGACGGCGCCCGTGCCGAGGAGGTCTGCCAGGCGGAGCCGGCCGAGGAGGGCGACTACGTCTTCGCCGTGCACAGGTTCGCCATCCACCGGGAGCCGGGCCACCAGTTCGCATCCCATCAGTTCGCGGTGCACCGCGCCGCCGAGCAGCTCGATGAGGGCACCGTGCCTGGCATCAGCCTGCCAGGCGCCTCCGTGGAAGGGGTCTCGGTGCCGGGGCAGAGCATCCCGGGCGAGTCCCTGGAGGGCTACCGGCTCGAGGGCGCCGAGGACGTGGAGGTCGCCGACGGCGAGGACGAGGTCTACTACAGCAGCCAGGGCGACGTCCTCTTCGACAAGGACGAGGCCACGATCAGGCCGGAGGCCGAGGAGACCCTGCAGGCCATCGTCGACGACATCGCCGAGCGCGGCGCGGTGACCGCGATCCGGGTGGAGGGTCACACCGACGACGTCGGCAGCGACCAGCACAACCTGGACCTCTCCGAGCGCCGCGCCGCGGCGGTGGCGGACTGGCTCGTCGATGCCGGCCTGGACCGTGACCTGATGACCACCGAAGGGCTGGGCGAGGGTCACCCGCGCGCGGACAACGACACCGAGGAGGGTCGGGCGGAGAACCGCCGGGTGGTGATCACCGTCGAGATCGGCTGAGTGGGTGCGCCTCACGCGCTGGGGGTGCCGCCGGCCCTGCGGTCGCGGGCGTCCTTGTACGCCACGACCAGGGCCGAGGCGATGATCACGGCGATCACGCCGAAGCTGATCGCGACGGCCACCGACCAGTCGGTCAGCTGCAGCGAGGCGAACAGCGCCGCGGTGATCACCGCGATCCCGATCGACGTGCCGATCCGCTGACCGGTCTGCATGATGGCGCCCGAGCTGCCGGCGTACTGCAGCGGCACCTCCGCCAGGGTGAGCGTCTGGTTCGGGCTGATCACCGAGCCCTGCGCGATGCCGATGAAGGAGAGGGAGAGCAGCAGCCACCAGACGCTGAGTCCGACCGCCTCGTGCAGCAGCGCCACGGTGACGCTCAACGCGAGCCCGACCAGCGCGAAGTACAGGCCGCCGATGACGATCTTCCGGCCGAGCCGGGCCACGCGTTTGCCGGCCCAGTCGGCCGCGATCGCCGAGAGCACGGCCGAGGGCACCCCCACCAGACCCGCCTCCAGCGCCGACTTGCCGGCACCCTGCTGCATGTACAGGGCGACGATCACCCAGATGCTGGTCATGCCGAGGAAGTAGAGGGTGACGATCACGCTGCCATTGGTGAAGCTACGGGTCCGGAAGATGCGCAGGTCAACCATCGGGCTGCGGCCGCGGGCGGCGTAGCGCCGTTCCCACCGCACCCAGGCGAGGATGAGCAGGAGGCCGGCGGGCAGCAGCAGCCAGGTGGCGGCAGCAGCCCGCGCCTCCATGAACGGGAACAGGATCGCCAGCACCGCCAGACCCAGCAGCAGCGAGCCGACCGGGTCCATCGAGGTCCGCGCCGCGGTGCCCGCCTCCGTGGCGGGGCGGCGCATCAGCGGCCGGGGGAACCAGAGCAGGGCCAGGATGATGGTCACGATGCCGACGGGCACGTTCACCAGGAACGTCAGCCGCCAGCCGAACTCCACCCCACCGAGCTTGATCAGCAGCCCGCCGAGGATCGGGCCGATACCGACGGCCACCCCGACCACGCTGCCGAAGTACCCGAACGCCCGGCCCCGCTCCGCACCACGGAAGTACTGCTGGATCATGCCCACGCCCTGGGGGTTCAGCAGACCGGAACCGACGCCCTGGACGAACCGGGCGACGTTGAGCATCTCCGGGTTGGGGGCGAAGCTGGAGGCGATCGACGCCGCGGTGAAGATGCTGGCACCGATGATGAAGATGCCGCCGCGGCCGAGGATGTCACCGGCCCGCCCGGCGGCGACCAGCACCACACCAAAGGTGAGCGCGTAGCCGGAGAGCACCCACTGCAGGTCGGACTCGCTGGCGCCCAGGCCTTCCTGGATGGACGGGAGGGCGACGTTGACGATGCTCACGGCGATCAGCGACATGAAGATCGCGGCGAGCAGGACGACCAGGATGCGCCACCGGACGGGGTCCGGAGCGCTGCCGGACCCCCCGGACTGACTGCGCGCTGGCACCTGGTGTTCCCTCCTGGTCGGCACGAGCGAGGACTGTGCATCCGGCCCGTCTCATTCGGGACGAGTGTAGAGGGCACCTCTCGGCTCGTCCGGTGGCCTGCGGGCTCGTACCCTGGTGCTATGGAGCTCCAGGAGCAGACAGTGCGCTGGCAGGACTTCTCCCGCGGCCAGCAGGCGGCGATCATCGGGGCCGCAGCGGTGGAGCTGAGCCTGCTGGTGGCCGCGCTCGTGGATCTCAAGCGGCGACCCGCCGAGCAGGTCCGCGGTCGCAAGGCACTGTGGGCCGTGGTGAGCTTCGTGAACTTCGTGGGCCCGATCAGCTACTTCGCCTTCGGTCGCAAGC